>NZ_QFXN01000046.1:0-38890 GCF_003144775.1 Enterobacter sp. CGMCC 5087
CGCCGAAGATAGACTTAACCGCCTGAGCTTCAGCTTTATCGCCTGCAGGTGTAGAAGTACCGTGCGCGTTCACGTAGCCAATTTGTGCTGGGGTAATACCCGCATCACGAATCGCGTTTTCCATCGCCAGCGCAGCACCCGCGCCGTTCTCAGGAGGAGACGTCATGTGGTAAGCATCGCTGCTCATGCCGAAACCAACGATTTCAGCATAAATTTTCGCGCCGCGTTTTTTCGCGTGTTCG
This sequence comes from Enterobacter sp. CGMCC 5087, assembly GCF_003144775.1. Taxonomy (NCBI): domain Bacteria; kingdom Pseudomonadati; phylum Pseudomonadota; class Gammaproteobacteria; order Enterobacterales; family Enterobacteriaceae; genus Enterobacter; species Enterobacter sp. CGMCC 5087. The sequence goes on from NZ_QFXN01000046.1 coordinate 243, forward strand.
TACTCTTCCAGTACGATCATGCCCGCCCCGTCGCCCAGCACGAAGCCGTCACGGTCTTTATCCCACGGACGGCTCGCCGCCTGCGGGTTATCGTTACGGGTAGACAGCGCACGCGCCGCACCGAAACCGCCGACACCCAGTGGGGTACTGGCTTTTTCAGCACCGCCCGCAACCATAGCATCTGCATCGCCGTACGCAATAATGCGCGCGGCCTGGCCGATGTTATGTACGCCAGACGTACAGGCAGTCGCGATTGAAATGCTTGGCCCACGCAGGCCGAACATGATGGTCAGGTGACCTGCCACCATGTTAACAATCGTGGACGGAACGAAGAACGGGCTGATCTTACGCGGGCCGCCATTCATCAGAGATGTATGGTTTTCCTCGATCAGGCCAAGACCGCCAATCCCGGAGCCGATAGCGGCGCCGATACGGGTTGCGTTCTCTTCCGTAATCTCAAGACCAGAATCCTGCATGGCCTGAACGCCAGCGACAATTCCATATTGAATGAAGGCATCCATCTTGCGCTGTTCTTTGCGCGAGATGATATCTTCACAGTTAAAATCCTTTACTAAGCCAGCAAATTTTGTTGCATAGGCGCTAGTATCGAAATGGTCGATTAGGCTGATGCCGCTCTGACCGGCAAGGAGAGCTTTCCAGGTGGACTCTACGGTATTGCCGACAGGAGACAACATGCCAAGTCCGGTCACAACTACACGACGCTTAGACACGTTTGTCCTCCAGGGAGGGATAAAAAAAAGAGATTCGTGGGACTAAATAAAGATAAAACTCAGGCGGTCGAATGACCGCCTGGAGATGTTCACTTACGCCTGGTGACCGTTGATGTAATCAATGGCAGCCTGAACGGTGGTGATTTTCTCAGCTTCTTCGTCCGGAATCTCAGTATCAAACTCTTCTTCCAGAGCCATTACCAGCTCAACGGTGTCAAGAGAATCTGCGCCCAGGTCTTCAACGAAGGAAGCGGAGTTCACAACTTCTTCCTGCTTAACGCCCAGCTGTTCGCCGATAATTTTCTTAACGCGTTCTTCGATAGTGCTCATACTCTTAAATTTCCTATCAAAACTCGCTTTCGCGATGGTTTTCGTAGTGTATAAAATGTTGAAAAATTTGCAACTAAATCCCGGCAGTTCGTACCACGATTTTACGTTATTTTGAGGCCATTCGCCCTAATAACGCAAATATTTTTCATCGTGGTTAAACCATATACATCCCGCCGTTGACGTGGAGGGTCTCACCAGTGATGTAACCCGCTTCGTCAGAGGCTAAAAATGCAACCGCACTGGCGATTTCTTTAGGGTCGCCAAGACGACCCGCCGGAACTGCCGCCAGCGTACCCGCACGCTGCTCATCAGTCAGCGCACGCGTCATGTCCGTTTCAATAAAGCCCGGAGCAACAACGTTTACCGTAATACCGCGGGACGCAACTTCACGCGCCAGCGACTTACTGAAACCAATCAGACCTGCTTTCGCCGCAGCGTAGTTAGCCTGACCAGCATTTCCCATGGTACCAACCACAGAACCGACAGTGATAATACGACCATGACGCTTTTTCATCATAGCGCGCATTACCGCTTTTGACAGACGGAATACAGATGACAGGTTGGTTTCGATGATATCGTTCCACTCGTCGTCTTTCATTCGCATTAACAGGTTATCGCGAGTGATCCCGGCATTGTTTACCAGAATATCCACTTCACCAAACTCTGCGCGAATATTTTCCAGAACAGATTCAATAGATGCAGGTTCAGTCACATTCAGTACCAGACCTTTACCATTTGCACCCAGATACTCGCTGATGGCCTGAGCGCCATTCTCGCTGGTTGCTGTACCAATCACCTTCGCGCCGCGCGCAACCAGTGTTTCAGCAATTGCACGCCCGATACCGCGGCTTGCGCCAGTGACCAGGGCGATTTTTCCTTCAAAACTCATGGTATTCCTCTTTTATTGCGAGAGTGCCGCTGACATCGCTTCCGGCTCGTTAATCGCCGAGGCTGTCAGGGTGTCAACAATACGTTTTGTCAGACCGGTGAGGACTTTACCTGGGCCGACTTCATACAGATGCTCAACGCCCTGAGCGGCCATAAACTCAACGGTTTTGGTCCACTGTACCGGGCTGTAGAGCTGGCGAACCAGCGCGTCACGGATAGCTTCCGGCGTGGTTTCGCATTTCACATCGACGTTGTTCACAACGGAAATCGTCGGTGTGTTAAACGTAATTTTTTCCAGCTCAACCGCCAGCTTCTCGGCGGCAGGCTTCATCAGAGCACAGTGAGACGGCACGCTGACCGGAAGTGGCAGCGCACGCTTAGCACCCGCTGCTTTACAGGCCGCCCCCGCGCGTTCAACCGCTTCTTTATGACCGGCAATAACCACCTGGCCCGGCGAGTTGAAGTTTACCGGAGAGACAACCTGGCCTTCAGCAGATTCTTCACACGCTTTTGCAATTGCAGCATCATCCAGACCGATGATGGCAGACATGCCGCCCGTGCCTTCCGGCACCGCTTCCTGCATGAATTTACCGCGCAGTTCAACCAGACGTACCGCGTCAGCAAACGCGATCACGCCAGCACACACCAGCGCAGAGTATTCACCCAGGCTATGACCCGCGAGCAGCGCTGGCGCTTTACCGCCCTGCTGCTGCCAGGCGCGCCACAGCGCAACTGACGCGGTCAGCAGCGCTGGCTGAGTCTGCCAAGTTTTGTTCAGTTCTTCAGCCGGACCCTGCTGGGTCAGCGCCCATAAATCATAACCCAGTGCATCAGAAGCTTCACGGAAAGTCTCTTCAATTACCGGGTAGTTTGCTGCCATTTCAGACAACATCCCAACGGTTTGAGAGCCCTGGCCCGGGAACACAAAAGCAAATTGCGTCATTTTTTATTCCTTATACTAGAAACGAACCAGCGCGGAACCCCAGGTGAACCCGCCACCGAAGGCTTCAAGCAAGACCAACTGGCCCCGTTTGATTCGTCCATCGCGTACCGCTTCATCAAATGCGCACGGTACCGACGCCGCAGAGGTGTTGCCGTGACGATCCAGCGTCACCACAACGTTATCCATCGACATGCCCAGCTTTTTCGCGGTCGCGCTGATGATACGCAGGTTCGCCTGATGCGGCACCAGCCAGTCGAGCGCGGTACGCTCAAGGTTATTCGCTTCCAGCGTTTCATCAACGATATGTGCAAGCTCGGTAACCGCCACCTTGAACACCTCGTTCCCTGCCATAGTCAGGTAAATCGAGTTGTCCGGATTAACGCGATCGGCGTTAGGCAGGGTCAACAGTTCGCCATAGCTGCCATCAGCATGCAGATGCGTAGAGATGATACCCGGCTCTTCGGACTGCCCCAGCAGCACCGCACCCGCACCATCACCAAAAATAATGATCGTTCCACGATCGGTAGGATCGCAGGTACGCGCCAGCACGTCAGCACCGATCACCAGCGCATATTTAACGGCACCGGATTTCACGTACTGATCGGCGACGCTCAGCGCATAGGTGAAGCCTGCGCACGCGGCAGCGACGTCAAACGCCGGACAGCCTTTAATACCGAGCATGTTCTGCACCTGGCATGCCGCGCTTGGGAAAGCATGTGTGGCAGACGTCGTGGCGACCACGATCAAACCAATCTGTTCTTTATCAATGCCCGCCATTTCGATAGCACGCTGTGCGGCTTCGTAACCCATGGTCGACACGGTTTCGTCTGGCGCGGCAATACGACGTTCACGGATACCTGTGCGCGTGACAATCCACTCGTCAGACGTATCTACCATTTTTTCCAGATCGGCGTTGGTACGCACTTGTTTTGGCAGGTAGCTGCCGGTACCTAAAATCTTCGTATACATGTACGCTCAGTCACTTTTAGCTAATACAGATTCCAGGCGAGCGGCAATCCGCTGAGGGACTTGTCGCTGCACCGCCTGCACTGCCTGTTCAATCGCGACAGCAAATGCTCGCTGATTGGCGGCGCCATGACTCTTAATCACGATGCCGCGCAATCCTAACAGACAGGCGCCATTATACTGGTCGGGGTTGAGGTGACTGAATCGCCGCGTCAGGCTCTTTTGTAACCAACGCTTCAATAAAATTAGCCACCAGGCGCTTTTTTTACCTTCTCCCTGAGATTTCAGCAGAGAAAGAAACATGCGCACGACCCCTTCCATGGTCTTCAACGTGACGTTCCCAGTGAAGCCATCGCACACCAGAACATCCGTTTTACCCGTCAACAACTCATTGGCTTCGAGATAACCAATATAGTTGATGGAGGGAACCTGTTTGAGCAATTCAGCCGCTTCGCGAATGCTGTCCAGGCCTTTGGTCTCTTCTTCACCAATGTTCAGTAACGCAACACGGGGTGTATTGATTCCGACAACTTCTTCTGCCAGCACCGATCCCATCACGGCAAACTGAGCCAGCATAGTACTATCACAGTCGACGTTAGCGCCCAAATCGAGCACTACCGTCTTGCCCTTCTGCTGATGCGGTAAGACCGTTACCAGCGCCGGACGCTCAATACCTTCAATAGGTTTGAGCAGCAATTTCGAGAGGCCCATCAGCGCGCCGGTATTCCCCGCGCTGACGCAAGCCTGAGCTCGCCCTTCTTTCACCAGCTCCAGCGCTATCCGCATAGAGCTGCCACGACTATTGCGAATGGCCTGCGAGGGTCGGGCATCACTGGCAATAACTGACTGCGCAGGAATAATCTGCAGACGCGAACGTTGTTCAAAGTCAGCTTTTGCGAGTAATGGCGTGATTGTGTCGGGATTGCCGACTAAAAGAAGTGTGAGTTGCGAATTAGAATTCAGTGCCTGCAATGCTGCAGGCACTGTCACGGAAGGGCCAAAATCTCCCCCCATGACATCTAACGCCAGGGTTAGACGTGTCAAGGTATCGTCGCAGCCTGGTTCGGTAAATTCCCCGTTTGCACGGGGAAATCCTCACTAAGCCTAATCACGCTTGCGCGTGATTACTTAGTGATAACCTTGCGGCCGCGGTAGAAACCGTCAGCGGTGATGTGGTGACGCAGGTGTTTCTCACCAGAAGTCTTGTCTACAGAAAGGCTGGTAACTGCAGTCAGCGCGTCATGGGAACGACGCATGCCACGTTTGGAACGGGTTGGTTTATTCTGTTGTACGGCCATGGACCTTACTCCTCAATTACTTACGCTTTAAGCTGGCTAATACGGCAAATGGGTTTGGTTTTTGCGCTTCATCAGGCAGTTCCCCAAAGACCATGTCCGCCTCGGACACTTCACAGTGTTCAGAATCATGCACCGGAACCACTGGCAAGGTGAGGATGATTTCATCTTCAACCAGAGCCAGAAGATCGATTTCACCGAATTCGTTAACCTCAATCGGCTCATACGCTTCCGGGAGTGCTTCAGCCTGTTCGTCAGAACGAACCGGACTGAAACAATACGTTGTGTGAACATGCTGTACAAACGGTTTCCCGCAACGCTGACACTCGAGCGTTACCGTCACCTTTGCATCACCGGTTAAAACGGCGAGACGCTGGTTGTCGATAGCGAACGACATGGAGCATTCTACATCACTGTCCACACTGACTACGGATTCGGCAATACGCTCAGCCTGATCGGAAGTATAGATACCTTCGTAATCGAGGCGTTTTTGAGCCGTACGAACCGGATCAAGAGTCAGGGGTAATTTTACCTTTTGCATAGGGCGCGCATATTAACTTTGTAACGTCATAGAGTCAAAGAAAAAGGCAACCAGAGCTGCCTTTTGCCAATTATTCGCACACATTGCGGCCTGTAGTTTAAAATGGCTGGCATCGATACGCTATATCTGGTGATAAAAATATGCCAAATCTCGTCCTTGCTTCCACGTCTCCCTACCGCCGAATGCTGCTGGAAAAGCTCGGGATCCCGTTTGAATGCGCCGCGCCAGAGGTTGATGAGGCGCCACAGCCGGGCGAATCACCGCGTCATCTGGTGATGCGTCTTGCTAAAGAGAAAGCGCAGTCGCTGGCCGCACGTTACCCCGCACATTTGATTATAGGCTCAGACCAGGTTTGCGTGCTGGACGGCGAAATCACCGGCAAGCCCCATACGGAGGAGAACGCCTGTCAGCAGCTTCTGCGTGCGCGAGGCACTATCGTGACCTTTTATACCGGCCTGGCGCTGTATAACTCCGCCACCGGTCATCTGCAAACCGAATGCGAGCCGTTCGACGTACACTTCCGCCATCTCAGCGAGCAAGAGATCGTGGATTATGTGCGCCGGGAACGTCCGCTGAACTGTGCTGGAAGCTTTAAAAGTGAAGGATTGGGGATTGCGCTGTTCGACAAGCTGGACGGACGCGATCCCAACACGCTGGTGGGGTTACCGCTGATTGCCCTGTGTCAGATGTTAAGGCGAGAAGAGTGTAATCCGCTGACCATGTGACTGGAAGGTTGCGGCCTGATGCCCTCACCCCAGCCCTCTCCCACAGGGAGAGGGAGGGAAGCAAAATCAGCCGCGCAGAACCTTAAGACAGCGTTTCAGCTGCTCGTCCAGCGGCGCTTCAATACGGATGACTTCCCCCGTATTAGGATGGGTAAACTTCAGCGCTGCCGCATGCAGGAACAGACGCGACAGCCCCGTCCCCGCCAGCTGCTTATCAAACTCGCGGTCGCCATAGCGGTCATCAAAGGCAATTGGGTGCCCTGCAAACTGCGTATGCACGCGGATCTGGTGGGTACGACCGGTCACCGGACTGCAGCGCACCAGCGTGGCAAACTCATAGCGCTCTTCAACTTTAAAGCGCGTCTCAGACGGTTTTCCTTCCTGGCTCACGCGGACAATACGTTCGCCGCTTTGCAGAATGTTCTTCAGCAGCGGCGCCTGAACCACTTTTACATGGGACTGCCACTGACCGCGCACCAGCGCCAGGTAGTCTTTCTGCATCCCTTTTTCACGCAGCTGCTCATGCAGCGAACGCAGCGCAGAACGCTTTTTCGCCACCAGCAGTACGCCAGAGGTATCACGGTCAAGACGGTGCACCAGTTCAAGGAAGCGCGCTTCCGGGCGCAGGGCTCGCAGCCCTTCAATCACGCCGAAGCTCAGACCGCTACCGCCATGGACAGCCGTTCCTGACGGTTTATTGAGCACCAGAATGTGGTCATCTTCGTAAAGGATCACATCGCTCAGGGCCGCCACTTTCTGTAGCTTCGGTGAAACGGTCTCTTCTTCACGTTCCGCAACGCGCACCGGCGGAATACGAACTTCATCGCCCGCCTCGAGTTTGTACTCTGGCTTCACGCGTTTTTTGTTAACCCGCACCTCGCCCTTGCGCAGGATGCGGTAAATCATGCTCTTTGGCACACCTTTCAACTGGGTGCGCAAAAAGTTATCGATACGTTGCCCCGCGTCATCTTCGGCGATGGCAACCATTTTTACGGCTGGAGTCTCTGTTTTCATGGTTGGCGATTCTAAATATCGTCAGCCATTAGCGCCACTCATTTTTCTATGCTTATATTTACTTTTATCCGGCCTGCTCCCCGTTTCGCGCAATCGATTTGGTGGTTATTAAACCAATCGCCATTCTGAAGTGAAGAAACTGTGAGTAACCGGGTGATAATTGGTAAAAGTCATCTTGCTATAACCCGGCGAGCAGTGGAATAATGAGGCTGTTTTCCGTGTTAAATCCTGGTTAAGTAAGGATGTTGACGGAATGACCAATTTTGTCTGACCGATCATCCACGCAGCAATGGCGTAAGACGTATTGATCTTTCAGGCAGTTAGCGGGCTGCGGGTTGCAGTACTTCCCGGTATAAGGATTGTTCTCTGGAGAGTTCTACCCAGGCAATTCCCCTGATAATTGCGCTGTGTTTCCGTATGAAACACAGGCAACCGACACTCTGCGCCTCTTAAGCGAGCGACAACCGTGAGGTTGGCGACGTGAACAGACACGAGGCCATCGGTTCATACCCCGGAAAGCGTCACCTTGCCCGCAGCTTTGTCGTCAATGTAAGAATAACGAGTAAGTTACGATGAAAAGAATGTTAATCAACGCAACTCAGCAAGAAGAGTTGCGTGTCGCCCTTGTGGATGGGCAGCGCCTGTACGATCTGGATATCGAAAGTCCTGGACACGAACAGAAAAAAGCGAACATTTACAAAGGTAAAATCACCCGCATTGAACCAAGCCTTGAAGCTGCATTTGTCGATTACGGTGCTGAGCGTCATGGTTTCCTCCCTCTGAAAGAAATCGCCCGCGAATATTTCCCCGCAAACTACAACGCCCATGGCCGCCCAAACATCAAAGATGTTCTGCGTGAAGGTCAGGAAGTTATCGTTCAGATTGATAAAGAAGAGCGTGGCAACAAAGGTGCCGCACTGACCACCTTTATCAGCCTTGCAGGGAGCTATCTGGTTCTGATGCCTAACAACCCGCGTGCGGGTGGCATCTCTCGCCGTATCGAAGGTGATGACCGTACCGAGCTGAAGGAAGCGCTGGCAAGCCTCGAACTGCCTGATGGCATGGGGCTTATCGTGCGTACCGCAGGCGTTGGTAAATCAGCCGAAGCGCTACAGTGGGACCTGAGCTTCCGTCTGAAGCACTGGGAAGCCATTCAGAAAGCAGCCGAAAGCCGCCCTGCTCCGTTCCTGATCCACCAGGAAAGCAACGTTATCGTGCGTGCCTTCCGTGATTACCTGCGTCAGGACATCGGTGAGATTCTGATCGATAACCCGAAAGTGCTTGAGCTGGCGCGCCAGCACATCGCCGCGCTGGGTCGTCCGGATTTCACCAGCAAAATTAAACTGTACACCGGTGAAATCCCGCTGTTCAGCCACTATCAGATCGAATCCCAGATTGAGTCCGCCTTCCAGCGTGAAGTGCGTCTGCCATCCGGCGGTTCTATCGTTATCGATACCACTGAAGCGCTGACCGCTATCGACATCAACTCCGCGCGTGCAACGCGCGGTGGCGATATCGAAGAGACCGCCTACAACACTAACCTCGAAGCCGCTGATGAAATCGCCCGCCAGCTCCGCCTGCGCGACCTGGGTGGTCTGATTGTTATCGACTTCATCGACATGACCCCTGTTCGCCACCAGCGTGCGGTTGAAAACCGTCTGCGCGAAGCGGTGCGTCAGGACAGAGCGCGTATCCAGATTAGCCATATCTCACGCTTTGGCCTGCTGGAGATGTCCCGTCAGCGTCTGAGCCCGTCTCTCGGCGAGTCCAGCCATCACGTTTGTCCGCGCTGCTCCGGCACCGGTACCGTGCGTGATAACGAATCGCTGTCCCTCTCCATTCTGCGTCTGATTGAAGAAGAAGCGCTGAAAGAGAACACCAAAGAGGTTCACGCCATTGTGCCGGTGCCCGTTGCCTCTTACCTGCTTAACGAAAAACGTGCAGCGGTAAGTGCGATTGAAGCGCGTCAGGGTGGCGTTCGCTGTATCATCGTGCCAAACGACCAGATGCAGACCCCACACTATCACGTGCTGCGCGTGCGTAAGGGCGAAGAGACGACCACCCTCAGCTACCTGCTGCCGAAGCTGCATGAAGAAGAGATGTCCCTGCCTTCCGATGAAGAGCCAGCCGAGCGCAAACTGCCAGAGCAGCCTGCGTTAGCGACCTTCATCATGCCTGAAGCACCACCGGAAGCAGCTCTGGAAAAACCTGCTGCCAAACCTGCAGCGCAGAAACCAGAAGCAGCGGTAGCGAAAGCCCAGCCGGCACAGCCGGGTCTGCTGAGCCGCTTCTTCGGCGCGCTGAAGAAGATGTTTGCTGAAGAAGAAGTTCAGCCAGAGCAGCCGAAAGAAGAGCCAAAAGCAGCCAAGCCAGAGCGTCAGCAGGACCGTCGCAAGCGTCAGAACAACCGCCGCGATCGTAATGACCGCAACGAGCGTCGTGACAACCGTGACAACCGCTCTGAGAATAACGAAGGCCGTGAGCAACGCGAAGATAACCGTCGCAACCGTCGCGAGAAACAGCAGCAGAATGTTGAAGATCGTGAAATTCGCCAGCAGGCGGGCGATGAGTCTGAGAAGAGCAAACAGCGTGACGACCAGCAGCCGCGCCGTGAACGCAGCCGTCGCCGTAACGATGAGAAGCGTCAGGCACAGCAGGAAGTCAAAAACCTGAACCGCGAAGAGCCTGTTGAACAGCAGGACGGCGAGCAGGAAGAACGCACTCAGGTAATGCCGCGTCGTAAGCAGCGCCAGCTTTCTCAGAAAGTTCGCTTCGCTTCTGAAGCAACCGAAGAGTCAGGCGCTATCGCGGTTGAAACCAGCGAGATCGCAACCGGTACACAAGTGGCAAAAGTTGACCTGCCAGCGGTCGTTGAAAACAACGTTGAGCAGGATGATAACGGCGAAAACCGTGATAACGCTGGTATGCCGCGCCGTTCACGTCGTTCTCCACGTCATCTGCGCGTCAGCGGCCAGCGCCGTCGTCGCTATCGTGACGAACGTTACCCGACTCAGTCGCCAATGCCGCTGACCATTGCCTGTGCTTCACCAGAAATGGCCTCCGGTAAAGTCTGGATCCGCTACCCGGTTGCTCGCCCGGAGCAGGTTGTTGAAGAACAGCCTGTAACCGAAGAGGTGATTGCACCAGCAGCCGCGGTAGAAGCTGTCGTGACTGAAGCGGTAACCGTGGTTGAACCTGAGGTTGTTGAACCTGAGGTTGTTGAAGCTGAAGCACCTCACACAGTGGAAGTTGAAACCACCCATCCAGAAGTGATTGCCGCGCCGGTTGATGCCGCACCGCAGCTTATCGCCGAAGAAGATGCCGTGGTGGCTGAGGAAGTGGCTGAAGAGGCTGAACCTGTAGCCGCAGTGGATGACACCGCTGAAACCCTGGTTGAAACCACCACTGAAGAAGTTGTTCAGGACGTTGAGATTCAGGTTGAACCGGTTGTAGAAGAAGCGAAAGCGCCTGAGGTGAAACCTGAGCCGGTTGTTTCTGCACCAGCCGCAGCCCACGTGGCGACAGCACCAATGACGCGCGCCCCGGCACCGGATTACGTGCCTGAAGCCCCGCGTCACAGTGACTGGGTACGCCCGGCATTCAGCTTCGACGGTAAAGGCGCTGCAGGCGGCCACAGTGCAACGCATCAGGCGACTGCACCGGCGACGCGTCCGCAGTCTGTCGAATAACGACGCTGAAAGTAAAAAGCCGACCTTCGGGTCGGCTTTTTTTATGGCTGCTGTACGGGCTTTCTCATTCCGGTCACCTCAGGCATGACCTGCCGCATCAACTCCAGAAAACGCCGCAAGCGTGCCGGATAATAGCGGGACCAGGGGTAAACAAGATGCACCGGTAACGCCGCTGGCTGCCAGTCTGGCAGCAAATGCACCAGCCGCCCTTCCCGAATATCATCCTGTACCGTCCAGCTGGATACCACCGCCACGCCAAGCCCGGCGAGCGCCGTATTGCGTGCGACATAAAGACTATCGGTGCTGAGGCGCGGGGTAATCGCCACTCGCGCGGTGGCGGGTGATGCATCGTGAAAAAGCTCCACATGGCGCTGGTAGAATGAGCTGATCGCTATCCAGGGAAACTGCTGCAAATCCTCCGGCGTGTTGACCGTCGGAAAACGGGCCAGCAGTGCCGGTGAAGCCACCACCGAGCGCGGCACTTCGGCCAGCAGCACGGACACGGTCGCCGGATCGACTTCCACGCCCACCCGAATCGCACAGTCAAGGTTGTCGCCGAGAAAGTCCGCCGACCGATCGTTGAGCATCCACTCAATCGAAAGCTGCGGATAGCGTTGCAAAAACTCGGTTACGGGTTTCAGAAGCTGGTCCTGACCAAACGCGTGCGGAGCGCGCACCCGCAGCACGCCTACCGGCTCATCTTCCGTCTGCCCCACCTCATCTTCCAGCGCCAACCAGCTGTCAATCACCCGACGGGCGTGCTGATAGCAGCGCTCGCCGTCATCCGTCAGCCGCGTCGTGTGGGTGGTGCGCAAAATCAGGCGCACGCCCAGCATGGTCTCAAGCGACTGTAACCGTCTGCTTACCGTGGCCTGGGTAGTGGCCAGCTGCCGCGCCGCCGCTGAGAGGGAGCCCGCCTCAACGATACGAACAAACGTCCGCATTAACTCCACCCTGTCTATACGCTCAGCTCTTTTCATCGCATTTTCACTTATACGTTCAACGTATAAGCGTTTTACCACCGGGCCCGCTACCGTCGCAAGGCGTACTGATAAAAAATAGCCTCACACGACGAATGAGGAACATCTTATGAACACAACAACCGCCGCCCATGCCGTGAGCCGCTGGGTAATCTTAATGCTGGCGATCGGTGCAGGTTTCAGCGTGGCATCTATCTATTATGCCCAGCCTCTGCTGCCGCTGATGGGCGCAGACCTTCATCTGAGTATCGAAGGAATGGGCCTGGTCCCGACGCTCACCCAGGCGGGATATGCCCTGGGGATCCTGTTCCTGCTGCCGCTCGGCGATCGCCACGACCGCAGGACGTTAATCCTGATAAAGAGTGCGGCGCTGGCGCTGTTTCTTCTCGGCTGTAGCCTGACCGGGCAGATCCACTCTCTGCTGCTGGCAAGCCTGCTCATCGGCATGGCCGCCACCATGGCACAGGATATCGTCCCTGCCGCAGCCATCCTTGCGCCGGAAGGTAAACAGGGGAAAACCGTGGGCACGGTAATGACCGGGCTGCTGATGGGTATCTTATTATCCAGAACCGTGAGCGGCGTGGTGGGCGAAGCGTTTGGCTGGCGCGTCATGTACCAGCTGGCGGCGGCGAGCATTGCGTTCATCGGGGTGATGATGTGGTTTGTGCTTCCCCGTTTTGCCATTCACTCCACGCTGAGCTACCCCGCGCTGATGCGCTCAATGGAACATCTCTGGCGTCGCTATCCGGCGCTGCGCCGTGCGGCGCTGGCTCAGGGTTTTCTGTCGATTGCCTTTAGCGCCTTCTGGTCTACGCTTGCGGTCATGCTACTGGAACGCTATCACCTGGGGAGTGCCGTAGCGGGTGGTTTTGGTATTGCAGGTGCCGCCGGTGCGTTAGCTGCCCCGCTGGCAGGGGGTCTGGCAGATAAACTGGGCGCAGGAAAAGTCACGCAGCTTGGTGCCGTTCTTGTGACCGTATCATTCGCCCTGATGTTCCTGATGCCCGCGCTGGGCGTTCATGGACAGCTGATTCTGATCGCCATCTCCGCCGTCGGGTTCGACCTGGGTCTGCAGTCCAGCCTGGTCGCTCACCAGAACCTGGTATACAGCCTTGAACCGCAGGCGCGCGGTCGTCTCAACGCCCTGCTCTTTACGGTGGTCTTTATCGGGATGGCGCTGGGTTCCGCGTTAGGCAGCAATATTTACTCGCTGGCCGGCTGGACGGGCGTGGTCGCGCTGGCGACGGTCTGTGGCGTCATTGCGCTGGCAATCCGTCTGATAGAAAGTGCACGAGTCACCTCCGCATCAGCAGAAGTTGCATAAAAAAATGCCCAATCCAGACGGATTGGGCAGTAAAACATGCCCAGTTTCAAGACATGTTCCAAGAGGTCAAGATGTTATTTGTTCAGCTGGAACAGAGACATGCCCTGCATATCGCTAAACGCTTTATAAGACGCCTGCAGGGCCGCCTGCTGCATGGTGTAAGAGGAAATCGCTTCGTTCCAGTCAACATCAACCAGGTCACTCATCTGCTTGGTCTGACCCAGCGCGCGGTCATCACCCAGCGTATCGAGTTTTTCCAGCTCGTTCATCTTGGTTCCCACATCCGCGACGACCGTGAGGATATTGTTCTGGGAGTTTTTGATGCCGATTTGCGCATTGGCAATCACCTGGCTTTGCGCCGTTGCGGCAGCCGGATCGTTCTCAATCGGCGTCTTCAGCGACGCGATGGCGGAATCCAGGATTTTGAACATGTTGGTCTGGCCATATCCACCGCCCGGCAGCTGTTCCGCATTACTGGTAATGCTTTCGAAAATTTGCTGGCCGGTATGGCTAATGGTCATATTTCGCGCCGTATCAACCTGCTGCGTGATGGCCTCTGCGCCGCCGTTATAATCCCCGGTCGCGGCATCAAACGGTGCGCTCTCGGTTTTGTATCCCGCAAAGATAAAGCGACCATTACCATCCGTCGTGTTGGCCAGGTTCATCAGCTGATCGCGGATCCCCTGAATATCGGTCGCCAGAGAAAGACGGTCGTCATCGCTTAATGTGCCGTTTGAGGCGTAAACCAGCTTCTCGCGCACGCTTGAGATCGCAGTGTTGACCTGGGTTAACACGTTATCTTCCAGCGAGACCTTCTGCGTTGCAAAGGTACGCGCGAGCGCAAACTGGCTGTTTTGCGACTGAGACTGTGACAGAACGATGGCCTGCGACGCGGCGATAGGATCGTCCGAAGGACGATTGACGCGCTTGCCGGTGGACATCTGCTCACCGTAGCTCAGCCATCTGCTCTGGGAATCGGTGATCCCACGCATGTTCTGCTCGTACATCATCTGGGTACTAATACGCATTGTTCACCTCAACCTTAACGAATGTTGATAATTGCATCGAAGAGCGTACTGGCAGTTTGTAGAACCTGGGCATTGGCCAGGTAATACTGCTGATAACGCTGCAAATTGCCATACTCTTCGTCGAGGTTTACCCCAGAGATGGTCTGCTGCTGCTTGATTAACTGCGTTTCCACGTTGGCTTTCGTCTGGCTGCTCACCTTCAGTGACGCCGTTGAGCTACCGACGGTACTGACGAGAGAGGCATACGCATCGTTGAAGGTTTTATTTCCACCCACCACTTTGCCGTTTTGCAGATCGAGCAGTTTCTGGCCGTTACGGTTGTCACTTTCGCCGCCGTTCTGCACCGATGCCATCGCCAGTTTAGACTCGTCGCTGATCGCGAGATCCATGTTCATGATGACGTTGGAAACAGGCTTCACGGTAAAGCTGTCTTTGGTATTTGCCGTGCCGCTCACGTTGACGTTAAGGCCATCAAACGACAGATTGCCGCTGGCATCCGGGCTCATCGTAAAGCTGGTTTTGTCTGACGTGCGGGTGACCGTCCAGTCAGTGCCGTTAAACTGCAGCTTATAGTCTGTCGCCTGGACCTGTTTGCTGTCCGTCACAGAAGCCGTAACAACGGCCGAACCGCCGTTCTTGCTGTTGGAAAGGACCGCCGGAGAACCAAAGTTGAACAGTTTACCGCCCGCATCACCGTTCGCATCAAAACCGGCTTCATGCTGCGTGTTCATCGCGTCGGCAAAGGCCAGCGCCATCTGGTTCAGGCTGTTACGGGCTTTATCCAGATCTTCCGTGCGGAAGGTCAGTAAACCGCCTAAAGAACCGGTGGTGATAAGTTTCTCCGGGATCTCAATATTGCCCGCCACGTCATCGACGTAGGCGATAGTAGTACGAGCCGGATCGGCGCTGGACTTCACGGCCGCCAGCTGGCTGGCTTTGCTGCCCTGTACCAGGCTGTAACCGTTACCGAGAGAGATATTAAACGTGCCGCTATCCTGCACGGAGACTTCCACGCCCACGATTTTGTTCAGTTCAGTCACGAGCTGATCGCGCTGGTCCAGAAGATCGTTAGGTGACGCGCCCGCGCCAACGCCGGTCAGACGGGAGATCTGATCGTTCAGATTCGCAATCTGTGCCGCGTAGTTATTAATCTGAGACACGCTGCTTGAGATGGCGGTATTGACCTGCGAATCCTGGTCACGGAGATACTGATCGTTGGTTTTAAACTGATTGACCAGTCCGCTCGCTTTGCCCAGCACCGTCTGACGTGCAGCCGGGTCTTCCGCGTTGCTCACCAGGGTTTGCAGGCTTTTGAAGAAATCCTGCAGGGTGGTGGAGAGCGAGTTGGTGGTATCGGAGAGCACATCGTCAATTTTTGACATCTGCTGATAGCGCGTCGTCAGACCGCTGCTCTGCGTCTGCGCGGCGCGCAGCTGGTTGGTGATAAAGGCGTCATACTCACGCTGGACACCGGAGACATAAACCCCGTTACCCACCCAGCCACCGCCGGTCAGCGTGCTGTTAGATGCGCCCAGCACCGTGGTCTGGCGGGTGTAACCTGCCACGTTATAGCTTGAAATATTATTACTGACGGTATTGAGTGCCGACTGCGCAGCACTGAGGCCACTCATGGCGCTGTTAATCAAACTGGACATGGGGGTTCCTTTTATACGTTCAGACACGAGTCCTGATGAAGGTTATCGGCAACCTCCACCGGGACTTGAGAACTTTCAGAACAGATTTTCAATATCTGTGCTATAGGCTTTGCTGACCTTCTCGCCCATGGATTTCAACTGCTGGATCATGCTGGTGAGCTTGCGTGCATAGTTCGGGTCAGTCGCGTAGCCCGCGTTTTGTAAGGCCTGAGCGCCCTGCTCCGCCGTCGCCGCCTGCGTAACGGCGGTATAACGCGGATTGCGGCTCAGCAGGCCAACGTAGTCGGACAATGCTTCCAGATAGGAGCTGTAGACGCGGAATTTTGCTTTGACCTTCACCGCCGCACCGTTCTCGTATTCGGTGGTCGTGATCTCCGTTGTTGGCCCCTTCCAGCTGGAGGTGGCCTTCACGCCGAAGATGTTGAAGCTCGGATCGCCGTTTTCCTTGCGGATCTGACGCTGACCCCAGCCCGACTCCAGCGCGGCCTGCGCCAGAATCAGGTGATGCGGCACACCGCTCTGTTCGCTGGCGAGACGCGCGGGCAGAGAAAGCTGCGCCAGGAAGTCTTTGCTGTCACCGGAGAGCGGCTCATCGCCGCTGCCCGTGGCTTTTGGCATCGCTTTACGCACCATTTGCGTCAGAGCCTGGTTCTGATAACTGGTCACCGTTTCCAGGTCGAACTTCATCGGCACCTGCTGCGTCTGCTCCTGAGGCTGAATGCCCTGCGCGGCTTCGGTCTGTTTCGCAATCATGTCAGCCAGACCGAGGCCTTTACCGGCGGTCATCTGCTGCGCAATCTGCTGGTCATACATGCTGGTGTAGAGACGCGTTGAATCACTGCTGAACATCCCGTCTTTGGGCAGGGTTTCGCGCATGCTTTTCAGCATCATCTGTACAAACATCCCTTCCACCTGGCGGGCGACCGGGCGGATGTTCGCCGCCGGGTCTTTGCCTGCTTTGGTTTTCAGTTCGTTGAGCGACTGAGCGTCCCAGGCTGCACTGGTCAACAGTTTGCTATCGGTCAGCATTAGATGATTTCCAGTTTGGCGCGCAGGCAGCCCGCGCTTTGCATGGATTGCAGGATGGACATCAGATCCATCGGCGTTGCGCCCAGGGCGTTCAGGGCACGCACCACGCTGTTCAGGTTGGCGCTGGAGCGAACGCTCTGCAGTGAACCGCCGCTCTGACGCATGTCAATCTGCGTTTGTGGTGTTACCACCGTCTGACCGCCGCCAAATGGCGTATTCGGCTGGCTCACGTTCGCGGAGCGGTTTACCGTTACGGAGAGGTTGCCCTGCGCTACGGCACAGCTGTCCAGCGACACTTCCCGGTTCATGACCACCGAGCCGGTACGGGAGTTGATGATCACCTTGGCATCCTGAACCGGAACGTTCACTTCCATATTCTGGATATCTGCCAGCATGCGCACCTGGTTGCTGCTGCCGGTAGAGGTACGGATCTGCACGGTGCGCGCGTCGAGTGCCGTTGCATTACCATAGCCGCGGCTGCGGTTGATGGTATCGGCAATTTGCTGCGCCATGGTGAAGTCTTCATTATTAAGCTGCAGGTTGATGGTGTTGCCCGCGCCAAACTGGGTCGGCAGTTCACGCTCAATGATCGCACCGTTGGTGATACGTCCACCGTTCAGCTGGTTCACCTGCACGCTGCTTCCGCCTGCGGATGCCCCCGCACCGCCAACCAGAATGTTCCCCTGCGCCAGCGCATAGACCTGGCTGTCAACGCCTTTCAGCGGAGTCATCAACAGCGTACCGCCGCGCAGGCTTTTGGCGTTACCCATTGAGGAGACCACTACATCAATGGTCTGCCCCTGACGCGCAAACGCCGGGTAGGACGCGGTGACCATTACCGCGGCCACGTTTTTCAGCTGCATGTTGGTTCCCGCCGGCACGGTAATACCGAGTTGGGAAAGCATGTTGTTCAGGCTTTGGGTGGTGAACGGCGTCTGGGTCGTCTGGTCACCGGTACCATCCAGACCAACCACCAGGCCGTAGCCAATCAGGGAGTTTTCACGAACGCCCTGAACGCTGGTGAGGTCGCGAATACGGTCAGCCTGGGCAAACGTGGCCACCAGCGCGAGCGCCACGGCGAAGATCGATTTAAACATGGGTCACCTCGCTTACATCGGCGATAAATTAAGGAAGAAGCGCTGCAGCCAACCCATATTTTGGGCTTCATTGATATAGCCGTTACCGACGTACTCAATGCGCGCATCCGCCACCTGGGTGGACGGAACGGTGTTGGTGCCGCTGATGGTGCGAGGGTTAACCACGCCCGAGAAGCGAATGAACTCAGTGCCCTGGTTGATGGCGATCTGTTTTTCACCCACAACGTGCAAGTTGCCGTTAACCAGTACCTGGTCAACCGTGACCGTCAGCGTACCGCTGAAGGTGTTGCTGGCGTTCGCGCCGCCTTTACCGTTAAAGGTATTGCCGCCAGAGGCCTCGACATCCGCACGGGCATTGCCGAACAGTCCCTGCAGGTAGCGCGGGACGGTATCGAAGCCAAAATTGGTTTTGCCATCGCGGCTGGCGTTCGCCGACGAGCTCTTGCTCGCGCTGACGTTTTCCTGCAGCACAATGGTCAATGTATCGCCGACGTTACGCGGGCGGCGATCTTCAAACAGCGGCTGATAGCCGTAATTAATCGGCTGCGCGGTCTGGAAAATGGAGCCGTTGACCACTGGCGCAGGGCCGGGAACGGGTTGGGCAGTCGTCGCACCCTGGACCAATGGTTTAGACGGGATCAAAGCACACCCGCTGAGGGTGACAGCCAGAACAGTCAGTATCGGATAACGAAACGCCGCGTTTTTTTGCATTGCCTTCATCTTCGAAAACAGGGAGCCGGCGCGGCGTTTACCGCACCGGGCTACACCTTAGAGTTGCGTCAGTTTCTGCAGCATCTGGTCGGTCGTCGACACTGCTTTACTGTTAATTTCATACGCGCGCTGGACCTGGATCATATTCACCAGCTCTTCCGCCACGTTTACGTTGGACGTTTCAACATAACCCTGGTACAGCAGACCCGCACCGTTCAGGCCCGGAGTGCTCTCATTCGGCGTACCGGAGGATTGCGTTTCGGTGTAGAGGTTTTCACCAATGCTTTCCAGACCGGTATCGTTCATGAAGGTGGTCAGGTTGAGCTGCCCAACCTGAACCGGCGCGGCCTGTCCCTGCTGGGTCACGCTGACCACACCGTCACGTCCGATGGTGATGCTCAGGGCGTTCGCCGGGATAGTAATCGCAGGCTGAACCTGGAAACCGCCCGCCGTCACCAGCTGGCCGTTCTGATCGACCTGGAACGAACCGTCGCGGGTATAGGCCGAGGTCCCGTCAGGCAGTTGCACCTGGAAGAAGCCCTGGCCTTTGATTGCCACGTCTTTACTGTTGTTGGTCTGAGACAGGTTGCCCTGGCTGTGCAGACGCTCGGTAGCCACCGGGCGAACGCCGGTACCAATCTGCAGGCCCGACGGCAGCGTCGTCTGTTCAGAAGACTGCGCGCCCGGCTGACGGATGGTTTGATAAAGCAAATCTTCGAAAACGGCACGCTGACGCTTGAAACCATTGGTGCTCACGTTTGCCAGGTTGTTGGCAATCACGTCCATATTGGTTTGCTGGGCGTCCAGGCCAGTTTTCGCGATCCATAAAGAACTGATCATAAGGAGTCCTGTTAACTCATAGCCAGAAGTTGGTTAGCTTTGCCCGCGTTTTCATCCACGCTGCTGATGATCTTCATCTGCATTTCAAAACGACGGGCGCTGGCAATCATGTCGCTCATAGCGGCTACCGGCTTGACGTTGCTGCCTTCCAGAACGCCGGACATCACACGGATGCTCGGATCGGCCTGTAACGTGGCACCGCGCGTCGCCTGCGCCGCCTGGGTCAGACGGAACATGCCGTCGTCGCCGCGCTGCACCTCTTTGCCTTCCGCTTTAACCAGCTTCAGACGTCCGACGGGTGCAACGGTGTTGGCCGGATCGCCCGGGTTCAGCGCCGAAATGGTGCCGTCCGCGGCGATAGTCAGCTCAGAGCCTTCCGGCACGGTCAGCGGACCCGCTTCCCCCATAACCGGATGCCCCTGAATCGTCAGCTGGCCCGTCGCGCTCACCTGGATATTGCCGTTACGGGTATAGCCTTCGCTGCCGTCGGCCGTTTGCACCGCCAGCCAGCCGTCCTGCTGCAGGGCAACGTCCAGCGGGCGCGAGGTGTAGTCCATCTGCCCTGGCGTCATATCTGCGCCAGGGGTTGATGCCGTCACCAGCGTACGGGTCGGCAGGGACAGCCCTTCAACCGGCACCGCGCGCAGCGCGTTAAGCTGCGCGCGAAAGCCCGGCGTAGAGGCGTTTGCCAGGTTGCTGGCGGTAACGGCCTGCTGATTGAGCGTCTGACTTGCCGCGCCCATCGCGGTATATATTGCGTGATCCATTGCGCTTTCCTGTTAGCCGCTTAACGCAGGTTAACCAGCGTGTTGAGGATCTGGTCCTGGGTTTTGATGGTCTGCGCGTTCGACTGATAGTTACGCTGCGCGACGATCATGTTCACCAGTTCTTTACTCATATCCACGTTGGAGGCTTCCAGCGCGCCGTTGGTCAGCTTACCGAAGTTACCGGTGCCTGCGGTACCCAGCAGCGCCACGCCGGAGGACTGGGTGGCAGACCAGACGTTGTCGCCTTCAGATTTCAGACCTTCGTTGTTCGCGAAGTTTGCCAGCACGATCTGCCCCAGAACCTGAGACTGTTCGTTAGAGTAGCTTCCCACCACGGTGCCATCGTCGTTGATCTGGTAGCTCACCAGGTCGCCAGGCTTGTAGCCGTTCTGAGTGGTTGCCACAACGCTGTTCGCGCCTGTGTTCTGCTGCATGGAGTTCTGGAAGCTCAGGGAGAAGGTCGCCGCCGTCGCACCGCTGACAGAACCCGTGGTGATGTTAATGGCCGGCGTGGCGTTTGGCGTTGCGCTCAGTACACCCGCAGCGTCGTAGTTGTAGACACCCGCCAGGTTACCGTTCGCATCAAAGTTCATCTGCGCCGCTTTTGCCGCTGTTGAACCCGCAACGCTGCCGTCCTGAGTATAAAGATCCCATTTATTGTTGGCCGTCTTCACGTAGTAGACGTACATGTTGTGGGCGTTACCCTGGCTGTCGAATACGGTCACGGTCCCTTTTTTGTTGTAGGTGTCCGGGTTGGTCGCATCGAACGGGGCAGTTTGAACAGGATCGGTTGAGTTCAGGTTGATCTGCTGCGTCGCGGTGGTGGTTGATTTCGCCGCCATCAGGGTGTTCGGGATAGTAATCGCCTGAGGGTTCGCACCGGTCTGAACGGTTGGAGGCGTTCCGGCTGCCGGGTAGCCCGTCAGCTGCATGCCCTGCATGTTAACCAGCGTACGGTTTTCGTCCAGCTTGAACTGGCCGTTACGGCTGTAGAACACTGAACCGTTGGAATCGACCATACGGAAGAAGCCGTTCTGGCTGATAGCAACGTCCAGACCACGACCGGTGTTAGTGGTGGTGCCGTCGGTAAAGTCCTGAGTGATGCCCGCAACTTTCACGCCCAGGCCGACTTTGGAACCGGCAAACATGTCCGCAAATGAAGCAGAACCGGATTTAAAACCATAGGTCGCGGAGTTGGCGATGTTGTTGCCAATGACGTCCAGGTTGGTGGCCGCAGCATTCAGGCCGCTGACCGCTTGAGAAAAGGCCATGACTTACTCCTGATAAGTGTTAAGGCTTAGATAATCTGCCGAACTTCGTCGAGTGTGGTGGAACCAGAGGTTCCCAAATCCAGTTTGTTGCCGTCGCTTCCTTTAATCACGCCCTGGACCAGCGCGAACTGCAGCGGCTGCGCCACCAGCTGGGTTGTCCCGTTGCTGGCGCTGATCGCTACTTTGTAAGAACCGTTTGGTGCTTTAGTGCCGTCGGTCAGGCTGCCATCCCACGTAAAGGTGTGAACGCCCGCCTTCAGCTCGCCGATATCAATAGTGCGCACGACCGTGCCGTTGCTGTCGGTAATGGTGGCGGTAACTTTCTCTGCCGCCTGCTGCAACTCAACGCCAAACGGCGTGGTCGTCGTGGTGGTGTTGCCTTCGGTGGTGCTGGTGCCCGCCAGAATCGTGGTTCCAGGGATCATCACCCCGTGGCCAATCAGGCTTGCCGCCTGCAGAGACTGGGCGCTGTTAATCTGCCCGGAGACGGAGCCGAGGGTGGTGTTGAGTTTCTCAATGCCGCTAACGGTGCTGATCTGCGCAAGCTGCGTGGTCAGTTCGTTGTTCTGCATTGGGTTGGTGGGATCCTGGTTCTTAAGCTGCGCCACCAGCAGCGTCAGAAAGCTGCCCTGAAGATCGGCGGCATTGCTCCCGGTGAGGGAGTTAGAACCCGTTGTACTCTTCGTGTTATTAACACCCGAGTTCGTAGGATCATTCACATTTACGGCGATGGACATGCATGTCTCCTTTACTGGCCGAGAGTGAGCGTTTTGAGCATCATGCTCTTCACGGTATTAAGCACTTCGACGTTGGCCTGGTAGCTACGGGAAGCCGACATGGAGTTCACCATCTCACCTACCACATCCACGTTTGGCATTTTTACGTATCCGCTGGCATCCGCGAGCGGGTTACCCGGCTCATACACCAGCCTGTCCGGCGCCTGGCTCTCTACCACATCAGACACCTTCACGCCGCCCGTCGCCGCGCCCGGCGCAGCATCGACCTGAAAGACAACCTGTTTGGCACGATAAGGCTGGCCGTCTGGTCCGGTTACGCTGTCGGCGTTCGCCAGGTTACTGGCAGCCACGTTCAGGCGTTTGGACTGCGCGGTTAACGCCGAACCGGCAATATCAAAAATATTCAACAAGGCCATCTATCAGTTCCCCCCCTGCAGGACGTTCATCATGCCTTTGATTTGTCCGCCGAGTACGGTCAGGCCCGTCTGGTATTTCAGACTGTTATCGGCAAACTGCGTACGCTCCCGGTCCATATCCACGGTGTTACCGTCGAGTGAGGGCTGATCGGGAATGCGATAAAGTAAATCGGTCGCTGGCGCGGTCATCGCCTGAGCAGGAATATGGCGAGAGGATGTCATGGCAAGTGCAACACCCGTTCCTTCAGCACGTCCACGCTCCATCACCTTTTTGAGTTCACTGGAAAAATCAATATCGCGTGCCTGAAACCCTGGGGTATCGGCGTTAGCGATGTTGGCGGCTAAAATCTCCTGCCGCTGGGCGCGTAAATTGAGCGCTTCCTGCTGAAAACGTAACGCGGCGTCGAGTTTATCGAGCATGTCTCCTCCGCTGATGGCAAAATTTCAGTTCACAGCTTAAATCTCACCCGGTCTCCCCTATCGACGGAATAAGCGCAAAATGCGTCGCTATTTATTGCGTTGATGCAAAACCACTGCAGGTAGAATTCATTCAACTCTGGAAACGGTGGAACTTGCGATGCAAACGTTAAAACGTGGCCTGGTGGCAACTTTCTTGCTGTTTAGCCCTCTGGTGCAGGCTGAAGGCTTACAGGATCGGCTGACGGCTTTTTTTGCTGAAAAGCTGGCGGGCTTTAGCGATGAGGTTAACGTTACCGTGCGCACCCCACCGAATCTGTACCCGACCTGTGACCAACCGTCATTCAGCGTGACGGGAACCACCCGGCTGTGGGGAAATGTGAACGTGCTGGCACGCTGTGCGAACGAAAAACGCTATTTACAGGTTGCAGTTCAGGCGACGGGCAATTATGTTGTCGCCGCCGTACCCATTGCGCGCGGCAGCGTGCTGCAGACGAACAGCGTGACGTTAAAACGCGGCCGTCTGGATCAGCTGCCTCCACGCACCATGCTGGAAATGAACCAGGCACAGGACGCCGTCAGCCTGCGCGATGTCGCCCCCGGCCAGCCGATACAGCTCTCAATGCTGCGTCAGTCATGGCGGGTAAAAGCGGGTCAACAGGTGATGGTGGTGGCCAACGGAGATGGCTTTAGCATCAACAGTGAAGGGAAAGCGTTAAATAATGCCGCGGTGGCGCAAAACGCCCGCGTCAGAATGTCCTCAGGCCAGGTGGTGAGCGGAACCGTCGATTCTGATGGGAATATTCTGATTAACCTATAATCTTTTTAAAGATTTCGCGGCGCGTGCCGATAAATATTCCACTAATGATGATGTCAGGCGCAAACGCCGCGAACCCTCGATGAGGACAACACTATGAGCATTGATCGTACATCAGCCCTGAAGCCGGTAAGCGCTGTACAACCTCGCGAAACGAATGACGCTCCTGCGCAGAAAACGCGTCTGGAAAAACCGTCAACGTCCAACAGCACCAGCGTTACCCTGAGCGACGCGCAGGCAAAACTGATGCAGCCAGGCAGCAACGATATCAATATGGAACGTGTTGAAGCGCTGAAAACGGCTATTCGTAACGGTGAGCTGAAAATGGACACCAGCAAGATTGCTGATGCCCTGATTCAGGAAGCACAGAGTTTCTTACAGAGTAACTAACCGTATGAGTCGACTGTCAGAAATACTGGATCAAATGACGGTTGTTCTTAACGACCTGAAAACGGTAATGGACGCTGAACAGCAGCATCTCTCTTCCGGTCACATCAACGGCAGCGCGCTGCAGCGTATTACTGAAGATAAGAGTTCGCTACTGGCGACGCTGGATTATCTGGAGCAACAGCGCCGCGCTGAGCAGGATCCTAAGCGTAGCGCCAATGACGATATTATTGAGCGCTGGCAAACCATTACCGAAAAAACCCAGCACCTGCGCGACCTTAACCAGCACAACGGCTGGCTACTGGAAGGTCAGATTGAGCGTAATCAGCAGGCGCTTGAGGTATTGAAACCGCATAAAGAAACCGGACTGTACGGTGCGGATGGTCAAACAGCGACTGCGCGTATTGCGGGAGTTAAAAAGATTTCGATTTGACGCCTGGGCGACAAATCATGCAGCGGGGAGCACCATAAGGTGAACTCCCCTTTTGGCGTTTATGACGTACGGCGGGCAAACTCTTTCACTTTGAACCCCAGCACCGCGAGCGTGGCAAAGTAAGCCACGACCCCGACGCCTACCACGGCCATCAGCCGCATCAGACGATAAGGCATAGTGCCGAGGGACCACTCCGGCATCACGTACATCATGCCGAGAAGCGCCGCCGACATCACCAGTACCGCAACGATCAGACGTACCAGGAAACTTCCCCACCCCGGCTGCGGCGTAAAGATATCTTGCTTGCGCAGCTGCCAGTACAGCAGCCCGGCATTCAGACAGGCCGCCAGACCAATAGACAGCGACAGGCCAGCATGCTTCAGCGGACCAATAAACGCCAGGTTCATCAGCTGGGTCATAATCAGCGTCACGATGGCAATTTTCACCGGCGTTTTGATGTCCTGACGCGAGTAGAACCCGGGCGCCAGCACCTTGACGACGATCAGCCCCATCAAGCCGACCGAGTAGGCAATCAGCGCGCGCTGGGTCATGGCGGCATCAAAGGCGGTGAATTTCCCGTACTGGAAGAGCGACACCGTCAGCGGTTTAGCCAGAATACCCAGCGCCACCGCGCTCGGCAGGGCCAGCAGGAAGCAGAGACGTAAACCCCAGTCCATCAGGCGGCAATATTCATCATGGTTGCCGCTGGCAAAACTTTTCGACAGCGACGGCAGCAGGATGGTCCCCAGCGCCACGCCCAGCACCCCGGACGGGAACTCCATCAGACGGTCAGCGTAGTACATCCAGGAAACCGAGCCGGACACGAGGAAAGAGGCAAAGATGGTGTTAATGATAAGCGAGATCTGGCTGACGGAGACGCCGAGAATAGCGGGCCCCATCTGCTTGATCACGCGCATCGCCCCGGCATCTTTGAGATTGATGCGCGGCAGCACCAGCATGCCGATTTTTTTCAGATGCGGCAGCTGGTACGCCAGCTGCAGCACGCCGCCGACGGTAACCGCCCAGGCCAGCGCCAGCACCGGCGGGTTAAAGTGCGGCGCGGCGAACAGGGCAAAACCGATCATGCTGACGTTGAGAAACGTTGGCGCAAACGCCGGAACAGAGAAGCGGTTCCAGGTGTTCAGGATCGCCCCCACCAGCGAGGCCAGCGAGATGAGCAGAATATAGGGGAAAGTAATGCGCAGCAGCTGAGAGGTCAGCGCAAATTTGTCAGCCGTATCGGCAAAACCGGGCGCGGTCACCATAATCACCCACGGCGCGGCCAGCATCCCGAGTACGGTCACCACCGCCAAAGCCAGCGTCAGCAGCCCGGAGACATAAGAAACAAAGACGCGCGTTGCGTCCTCGCCCTGCTTGCTTTTATATTCCGCCAGAATGGGCACAAATGCCTGAGAAAACGCCCCTTCAGCAAAAATACGACGCAGCAGATTTGGAAGTTTGAACGCGACGAAAAAGGCGTCAGTGGCCATCCCTGCACCAAATACCCTTGCCACAATGGCGTCGCGCGCAAAACCCAGCACGCGGGAAAACATGGTCATCGAGCTGACGGCCGCCAGCGATTTTAATAAGTTCATTAACGTGAATTTCCAGAACCATACGGATTTGTAGGCCGGATTAGCGTAAACGCCACCCGGCAAAGCCAACAAGCGGCGCTTAGTCTAACCGGATTTCAACGAATTACTATCCGCAGATGTTACAGCGAGTTATTCGCTCATGGCATCGCGCCAGAGCCTTTCCACAATGCGCTGCGCCAGAATGGCCTGCTCGCCGGACGTTTCAGGAACCGTCTGATTTTGCACGCAGGTGATAAAGTGACGGGCGCATCCTGCGAAACCGCGCTGCTCGAGTGTGCTCTGCCATCCCGGTGCCGGGAGCGTCACCACGCCGTTGCCCTTCTCTTCCCGCCACTCGCGCATGTCCGTAATGTCGTACAGCGCGCCCTCGGTCACCGCCTGCACGGATTCACGCTGACTTCCCGCACGACGGTGCATGCTGGTGGTAATCTGAAGATGCTCAACGGCGAAGTGGTGCTCCGCGTAGACCATCTCCCCCTGGTCATTCGTTAACAGGGTACCGCTTTTCAGCAGCGCTTCGCCGTTGCTCAGCCACAGCGCCGTATCCACAACGTGCAGATAATCATCCAGAAGGGTGAAGCGCAGATCGTTCGGCCCGATGCTGTCGGTGCGGTGCTTATCCATCCGCAGCGAGGCGAGCGTGTTCGACTGCGCCTTCAGCTGCTGGTAAAGCGGCGCGAAGCGGCGGTTGAAGCCCACCATCAGCGTCAGTTTTTTGCGCGCGGCCAGCTCAATCAGCCGTTCGGCATCCTGAACATTTTCCGCCAGCGGCTTATCCACGCAGACGTGAACCCCCAAATTGAGCAGCTCGCTCACCACCTGATAGTGGGTTGCCGTTGAGGTATGCACAAAGACCGCATCACACTCGCGGGCCAGATCCTGCAGGGAGGCGGCATACGGAATGCGCCAGGTTTCGCAGATACGTTCTGCCTTTTCTCGGGTGGGTGACCATGCCCCTTGCAGGGTCCAGTCCGTCGCCGCACCTAATACAGGCAGCCAGGCTTTTTGCGCGATGCCGCCGAGCCCCACCACGCCAACGCGTAATTTTTTCACCGTCAGTCTCCCAGATGTGCCAGCAATGCATCCAGGCGCTGTTTCAGCCCGGCGACCTCGTCTTCCAGCGCCTCTACGCGCGCGGCAAGAGTGTCATTGCTTGCTGAGGATCCCGCGTCGCTCTCCGCGGTAACGGTAGCGACATCGACGTCGCCGCTAAACAGGTGCATATAGCGGCTTTCACGTTTACCCGGCTCGCGCGCCAGACGCACCACGTATGGGCCGTCTTCGCGAGAAGCTAGCCCTTCCAGGGTCTGCTCAACTTCCTGCATATCGCAGAACTCATGCATGCGGGAAGCGCGCGTGCGCAGTTCCCCCGGCGTCTGCGCCCCGCGCAGCAACAGCGTGGTGATAACCGCCACTTCCGCACTGCTCAGCTTCAGGTCGCCAAATTCAGAGTTACAGAAGCGCTGTTCGTATTTGGTAACGCGGTTGCCGAAGCCGCTGACGGTGCGCAGATAGTGGCGTTTAACCAGCGCATCCAGCACGTCCTGAACCTCATGCTCGCTGAGGTTCATCACCGGCTCGCGGTTGGTTTTCTGGTTGCAGGCCATGGTCACGGCGTTGACGGAGAGCGGATACTGCTCCGGCGTGGTGACTTGTTTTTCGAGTAAGCACCCAATCACGCGCGCTTCTGTACCGTTTAGCTGATACTTCATCTTTTCTCCTTAACGACCTGCGATCCAGTCCCGGGTGGTTAACGCCGTCAGAACGTGGTCGCGCCACTCTCCGTCTATCAGCAGATAGTCTTTGGCGTAACCCTCTTTCTCGAACCCTAAGCGCGCCAGCAAATTGCCGCTGCGCTGATTATGCGGCATATAGTTCGCCATGATGCGATGGATATGCTGCGTGCGTTGCATATAGCGGATCGCCACCGTTAACGCCTCGTACATCAGCCCCTGCCCCTGCCATTTCTGGCCGATGGAGTAGCCAAGGTAGCAGGCGTGAAACGACCCGCGCACCACGTTTGAAAAATTGGCGATCCCGATAATCTCTTTCTCTTCAGGATCCAGCAGCGCGAAATAAAACGCGCTGCCCTGCTTGTGAAATTCCGTAATCATACTGAGGCGCGCCTGCCAGCCGGAAGGGTAACAATGGCTCTCATCCCGAACGGGTTCCCAGGGTTTTAAAAACTGGCGATTCTCGGCGTAATAATCCGCCAGACGCCAGGCATCACGCTCATGCACCAGACGAACGACCAGCCTGTCCGTTGTCAGACGCACTTTTGGCACATTACTGCGATAGCCAAACATCGATACCACTCCTTCCCGTCACTTCTGCTGACCCATTAGCTTTACTATACCTGCGCCTGCGCCGTCTGTGAAAACAGTGACATACCATTTTGCCCTCTTTTCATTATTTTCGATGAGAACTCTCTATCAAAGCACCCTTTTGATAAAAAAATATTGTCACGCCCAGGGGTGGGAAAAAACGCGGCGACACCGCAGAATGTTAGCGTGCTTACCTTCTTATTTTCCCTGGAGGGAAAATGTCCCGCGTATCACAGGCCAGGAGCCTGGGTAAATATTTCCTGCTCGTCGATAACATGCTGGTCGTGCTCGGCTTTTTTGTCGTTTTTCCATTGATATCGATCCGCTTTGTCGATCAGATGGGCTGGGCGGCATTAATGGTTGGGATTGCCCTGGGGTTACGCCAGTTTGTCCAGCAGGGCCTGGGCGTCTTTGGCGGGGCCATCGCTGACCGCTTTGGCGCTAAACCGATGATCGTTACCGGTATGCTGCTGCGCGCGGCAGGTTTTGCCACGATGGCGGTCGCCCAGGAGCCCTGGCTGCTCTGGTTCTCCTGTTTCCTCTCCGGTATCGGCGGCACGCTGTTCGATCCGCCACGCACCGCGCTGGTGGTAAAGCTTATTCGCCCCCAGCACCGCGGCCGTTTCTTCTCGATTCTGATGATGCAGGACAGTGCCGGGGCGGTTGTCGGCGCCCTGCTGGGAAGCTGGCTGCTGCAGTATGACTTCCGTCTGGTCTGCGCGGCAGGGGCTGTGCTCTTTATTCTGTGCGCGCTGTTCAATGGCCTGTTCCTGCCCGCCTGGAAACTGTCGACGGTCAAAGCGCCGGTCCGGGAAGGGCTTGGCCGTGTCCTGCGCGACAAACGTTTTGTCACCTATGTGTTGACCCTGACGGGCTACTACATGCTGGCTGTGCAGGTTATGCTGATGCTGCCGATCATGGTTAACGACATAGCGGGGACCCCTGCAGCCGTTAAATGGATGTACGCCATCGAAGCCTGCCTGTCGTTAACGCTGCTTTATCCGATTGCCCGCTGGAGCGAACGGCGTTTTCGTCTGGAGCATCGCCTGATGGCCGGGCTGTTCCTGATGACGCTGAGCATGATGCCGATCGGTCTGGTGAACTCTCTCCAGCAGCTGTTTACGCTGATTTGCACGTTCTATATTGGCTCAATCATCGCCGAGCCTGCCCGTGAAACGCTGAGCGCCTCGCTTGCAGATGCGCGTTCGCGCGGCAGCTATATGGGTTTCAGCCGGCTGGGGCTGGCGCTTGGCGGCGCATTAGGTTACGCCGGTGGCGGCTGGTTGTTTGATGCCGGCAAAGCGTTTAACCAGCCCGAACTCCCGTGGATGATGCTCGGCGCGGTGGGCTTTATGACGCTCCTTGCCCTGTGGTGGCAGTTCAGCCAGAAACGCAGCGCGAGCGGGATGCTCGAACCTGGCGCGTAGCCTTTCCCTCGGGCGGGAGCTACTCCCGCCCCACTTCTCAGTTTTTTCTGCTGGTTTCTGCCATTTCACACTGACATACTGGCGTAACAGGACAGAAGCGCCGATTTTTCGTTGAGGAACACTATGAAGAAAATTGTCTTTGCCGCGGCATTAGTTGTCAGCGGCCTGCTGGTTGGCTGTAACCAGCTCACGCAATATACCGTCAGTGAACAGGAAATTAATCAGGCGCTGGAAAAACATAACAATTTCTCTAAAGACATTGGCGTGCCGGGACTGGCGGACGCGCATATCGTCCTTACGAACCTGACCAGCCAGATTGGACGTGAAGAGCCAAACAAAGTCACCCTTGCCGGTGATGCGGATCTCGATATGTCCTCCCTCTTTGGCAATCAGAAGGCCAACATCAAGCTCAAGCTGAAGGCACTCCCTGTTTTCAATAAAGAGAAAGGGGCAATTTTCCTGCAGGAGATGGAAGTCATCGATGCGCAGGTGTCGCCGGACAAGATGGCGCCGGTTCTGCAAACCCTGATGCCCTATCTCAACCAGTCGCTGCGAAATTACTTTAACCAGCAGCCCGCGTACGTCTTAAGCCAAGACAAAAGCAAGGGTGAAGCTCTGGCGAAAAAATATGCAAAAGGTATAGAGGTGAAACCGGGAGAAATTATCATTCCTTTCACCGATTAACCTCAAGGGCGCTGCGGCGCCCTTTTTTTTACGGAAAAGTGTGCAAACGAAAACGTTTCCGCTTATGATTTGTGTCCGGCAAAAACAGCCATCCTTATGACTGATTCCTGACAAGCCGGAGCTTCCATGACTGCACAACCCCAGGTTCTTAAAATCCGCCGCCCTGACGACTGGCATATCCATCTGCGTGATGGCGATATGCTGAAAACCGTCGTGCCTTATACCAGCGAAATTTATGGCCGCGCGATTGTCATGCCTAACCTGGTTCCACCAGTCACCACCGTCGATGCCGCGATAGCCTATCGCAAGCGCATCCTGGATGCCGTTCCTGCGGGACACGATTTTACCCCGTTGATGACCTGCTATCTTACCGACTCGCTGGATCCGAACGAAGTGGAGCGCGGGTTTAACGAAGGCGTATTTACTGCGGCGAAACTCTACCCGGCAAATGCCACCACCAACTCCAGCCACGGCGTCACCAGCATTGATGCCATCATGCCGGTTCTGGAACGCATGCAGAAACTGAGCATGCCGCTGCTGGTCCATGGTGAAGTCACGCATGCCGAGATTGACATCTTCGACCGTGAAGCCCGTTTTATCGAGACCGTGATGGAGCCTCTGCGCCAGCGTCTGCCCGCGCTTAAAGTGGTCTTTGAGCATATCACCACCAAAGACGCGGCAGAGTATGTGCGCGACGGTAACGATCTTATCGCCGCGACCATTACGCCACAGCACCTGATGTTTAACCGTAACCACATGCTGGTGGGCGGAGTACGTCCTCACCTGTACTGTCTGCCTATTCTCAAGCGCAACATCCACCAGCAGGCGCTGCGCGAGCTGGTTGCCAGCGGGTTCTCCCGCGCGTTCCTCGGCACCGATTCCGCCCCTCACGCCCGCCACCGCAAAGAGGCAAGCTGCGGCTGTGCAGGCTGCTTCAACGCCCCAACGGCACTGGCCAGCTACGCGACCGTCTTTGAAGAGATGAACGCGCTCGAACATTTTGAAGCGTTCTGCTCCCTTAACGGCCCGCGCTTCTACGGCCTGCCGGTCAACGACACCTTCATCGAACTGGAGCGAAAAGCGCGCCACGTTGAGGAGTCCATTGCACTGACGGATGACACTCTGATCCCATTCCTGGCGGGCGAAACCGTTAACTGGACGGTAAAACGTTAAAAAATCAATGCCCCTTGTTGTCAAACCGATAATATACCTGTATAAATAAACAGTATATTACACAGGGGGCATTTATGCGTATTGAAGTCACCATAGCCAAAACAACTGTTCTACCTGCCGGCGCGCTTGATGCACTGGCAGGCGAATTATCCCGCCGTATTAACAACACCTTTCCCGACAACTCGGGTGCCGTAACGGTGCGTTACGCCGCGGCGAACAACCTCTCTGTCATTGGTGCTGCGAAAGAAGATAAAGATCGCATCAGCGAAATCCTGCAGGAAACTTGGGAAAGCGCAGACGACTGGTTTATCACAGATTAACACTGCTCCCTCATTGTGTTTTTTTGCCGGGTCGCCCCGGCTTTTTTTTGTCTAAAAATCCTGCAAGTTCAAATTAATTCGGCATCTTCTTTAAAAATCGTGAACGAGATGGTGTTTTATTGTTCGAACAATCCTAAAAAGCAGAAAAATGTGTTGCCACCTGTTTATTTTTCCCGATGGAACCCTTATTACTTGGTATACTGAAGATGCTTTCAGAAAAACATGCATTGAACCTCAAAGCCGTTGTCTTCTAACACGCATTAAGGGGGTTATAATGGAAAAGAATAGTGAAGTGATCCAGACCCATCCACTGGTTGGCTGGGATATCAGTACCGTAGATAGCTACGATGCGCTGATGCTGCGTTTGCACTACCAGACCCCGAATCAACTCAACCGTGAAGAAGCGGAAGTTGGACAGACGCTGTGGCTAACAACAGACGTCGCCCGTCAGTTTATTTCTATTTTAGAGGCAGGTATTGCAAAAATAGAATCTGGCGACTATCAGGAAAATGAGTATAAACGGCACTAAGCTTATGCCCACTTTTCTCTCTACAGGCACCCTCGCGGTGCCTTATTTATTTCTCCCTTGTCTAACCCCGCGTTGTTAATTACTCTGCTAACAAAACATCAGTTTACGAGATGCATATGAGATACGACTTAATCATTATTGGTAGCGGCTCCGTGGGTTCCGCCGCCGGTTATTACGCAACACAGGCAGGCCTGAAGGTCCTGATGATCGATGCCCACCTTCCTCCTCATTCGGAGGGCAGCCATCATGGCGATACCCGTCTCATGCGCCATGCATATGGAGAGGGCGAGCGCTATGTGCCGCTGGTGCTTCGCGCCCAGACGCTGTGGGATGAACTGGCGACACAGACCGAAGAGCGTATTTTCGAGCGTACCGGCGTTATCAACCTGGGCCCGGCCCAGTCTGAATTTCTCGCAGGCGTCGAGCGCAGCGCGAAAGCCTTTAATCTGGACGTTGAGAAGCTGGACGCGACCGGCATTACCGCGCGCTGGCCTGAAATTACCGTCCCGGAGGATTACATTGGCCTCTATGAAGCCCACTCCGGCGTGCTGCATTGTGAAACGGCGATCAAAACCTGGATCGATCTTGCCGCGAAGGCCGGCTGTGCGCAGCTGTTTAACTGTCCGGTGGAGGCCATCACCCATGACGAGAATGGCGTCACGGTAACGACTCTTGACGGCGACTATTCAGCGTCCCGCCTGCTCGTCAGCGCAGGAACCTGGGTCACGCGCCTGCTGCCGGAACTGCCGATCCAGCCGGTGCGCAAGGTCTTCTCCTGGTTCCAGTCGGATGGTCGCTACAGCGCGCAGAATAAATTCCCGGCCTTCACCGGAGAATTGCCGAATGGCGATCAGTTCTACGGTTTCCCTTCCGAGAAAGACGCGCTGAAAATCGGTAAACATAACGGTGGCCAGGCTATCGCCTCTCCTGACGAGCGTAAACCCTTCGGCGCCTTCCCACAGGATGGTTCGGAAGCCTTCTCGTTCCTGCGCACTATTCTTCCGGGCGTCGGTGGCTTGCTGTATGGCGCGGCCTGTACCTACGACAACACGCCGGATGAAGACTTTATCATTGATACCCTGCCGGGGCATGACAACGTTCTGCTGATCACCGGGCTGAGCGGCCATGGCTTTAAGTTCGCGTCCGTGCTGGGCGAGATCGCCGCACAGTTTGCCCAGGGCATCGCGCCGCAGTTTGATCTGACGCCCTTCTCACTCTCGCGTTTTAACGGATAATCCGCCACGGGCTCCGGAGGTTTCGGGGCTCGTTTCATTCACACTGCATTACGGGGCGTTATGCGCAGGATCGTTAACTTTCTGATGAATAATATTCGCGAGCATTTCATGCTCTACATCTTATTGTGGGCGCTGCTGGCCATTATTGACTTTGTTTACATTGTATTTTACTGAAAAGCCTTACTGACAATAATTGACGTTAATTTATCTTTATTGAAGCTCACCATTTCGCTTGCACGAAGAGATTGAATTAGCTTTAGCGATCCTTTTCAAAATTGCTGAAATAAATAAAATAAAAATTAATAGACAATTATTTCAGTTGCAATATCCCGCCTTCCCGTTCATTTTTACTTTCCGGTTAATTTGAAAATGGACATTCTGATGCAATTGCGTAACTCCTCCCGGCGCTACGGAATAATATCCATAGGTTTGCACTGGATATTTGCTCTTGCCGTCTACGGTATGTTTGGACTTGGACTCTGGATGGTCACGCTCAGCTATTATGACGGCTGGTATCACCAGGCACCGGAGTTGCATAAAAGTATTGGTGTCCTGCTGATGCTGGGGCTGGTCTTCCGCGTAATCTGGCGACATATTTCCCCGCCGCCCGCCGCGCCGAAGACCCACGGCAAAATGACCCGCCTGAGTGCCG
This sequence comes from Enterobacter sp. CGMCC 5087, assembly GCF_003144775.1. Classification (NCBI taxonomy): domain Bacteria; kingdom Pseudomonadati; phylum Pseudomonadota; class Gammaproteobacteria; order Enterobacterales; family Enterobacteriaceae; genus Enterobacter; species Enterobacter sp. CGMCC 5087. Next base: position 35,213 of record NZ_QFXN01000046.1, read on the forward strand.
TTGCCGCGCATGTCGCGCTCTATGCCCTGCTCTTCGCCATTCTGATTAGCGGCTACCTTATCTCGACGGCGGACGGTAAGCCGATTAGCGTTTTTGGCCTGTTCGAGGTTCCGGCAACGCTTAGCGATGCTGGGACGCAGGCCGACACGGCGGGGGTTGTTCACCTCTGGCTTGCCTGGAGCGTCGTGATCCTGTCCGTGCTGCACGGGTTTGCCGCCCTCAAACACCATTTTATTGATAAAGACGATACGCTAAAGCGCATGCTTGGCCGCTCGTCAGTTGACTCTGGAGCATAAAATGAAAAAACACCTGCTGGGTATCGCCCTGGGTTCTCTGTTATTCACCGCCGGTTCCGCCGTGGCGGCGGATTATAAGATTGATAAAGAGGGCCAGCACGCTTTCGTCAATTTCCGTATTCAGCACCTCGGTTACAGCTGGCTGTACGGGACCTTTAAAGATTTTGACGGCACGTTCACCTTTGACGAGAAAAATCCTGCCGCCGACAAGGTCAGCGTGACCATTAATACTAACAGCGTGGATACCAATCATGCTGAACGTGATAAACATCTGCGCAGTGGGGAATTCCTCAATGTCGGGAAATACCCACAGGCTACCTTCACCTCCACGGAAGTGAAAAAAGAGGGTGATAAGCTGAATATTACCGGCAACCTGACGCTTAACGGCGTAACAAAACCGGTCACGCTTGATGCTAAATTACTGGGTCAGGGTGACGATCCGTGGGGCGGTAAACGCGCAGGTTTTGAAGCGGCGGGTAAAATTCACCTGAAAGATTTTAATATCACAACGGATTTAGGTCCGGCGTCTCAGGACGTTGAGCTGATTATTTCCGTTGAAGGTGTACAGCAGAAATCATAATAGATTCGCCCGGCAGGCTTTCGCCGTGCCGGGCGTTATTATCATTCCGGGTCAGGGATACCCAGTTTGGTATTCAGACGGCCGCGTGATTTATTGAAAATCTTGTTGCCGTTTTCACGTCCTGCGCGACGGCGACGCTGCTCTTCTTCCGGCAGGATGCTCTCTTCGCTGCACAGTTCGCTACAGCAGCCGTTAAACTTCTCGGCACAGGCCGGGCACTGAATGAACAGCAGATGACACCCGTCGTTTTTGCAGTTGGTGTGGGTATCGCACGGTGCGCCGCACTGGTGGCACTGAGCAATAACGTCTTCCGAGATACGCTCACCCATACGCTCGTCAAAAACAAAGTTTTTCCCGATAAAGCGCACCGGTAAACCCTGCTCGCGGGCGCGGCGGGCGTACTCGATAATGCCGCCTTCAATATGCCAGACCTTATTAAAGCCGTTGTGCTTCATCCACGCGCTGGCTTTCTCACAGCGGATACCGCCGGTGCAGTACATAACGATCTTTTTATCTTTATGTTCCTGCATCATCTCAACCGCTTTGGGCAGCTGCTCGCGGAAGGTGTCGGCCGGGATTTCCATCGCGTTCTCGAAATGCCCCACTTCGTACTCATAGTGGTTACGCATATCAATGAACACGGCATCCGGATCGTCCAGCATCGCATTCACTTCCGCGGCCTTCAGATATTCACCGACATCCGCCGGGTTAAACTCGGGATCGTCGATACCGTCCGCCACGATGCGCTCACGCACCTTCATGCGCAGCACCCAGAAGGATTTCCCGTCATCGTCCAGAGCAATGTTCAGGCGCAAGCCGTCGAGGGCCGGATCGAACTGATAAAGCACGTCGCGGAAGGCGCTGACTTTGCTTTCCGGTACGCTAATTTGCGCGTTAATGCCTTCACGGGCAAGGTAGACGCGGCCGAAGACATTCAGGGCCGTGAACGCCTGATAAAGCGCATCGCGGGTCGCCTGCGGATCGTCGATCGTGAAGTATTTATAGAAAGAGATGGTTGTGCGCGGTTCGGTTTCAGCCAACATACGCGCTTTCAACATCTCATTCGACACGCGGTTGTGTAACACTGGCATGGTGTACAGTCCTGGAATCGTTAGAGAGAATTAAAAATCGGTCGGCATCATATAGCAAACAAAACCAATTTACATCCACACAATTTACGCTACATTTCACACACCCTGATTAATCAGGCTTAACAATTGCTGTATTCGTGCACGCTTCGAAAGCAGATATTTTGGCTATGTCTCAAAAAATGAGACACTAGCAAAACAGGACGTTTGAACACAGGAAAGACATGACCCAGTTACCAAAATTTACTGCCGCCCTTTTGCATCCCCGCTATTGGTTGACCTGGCTTGGCATCGGCTTTTTATGGCTTCTGGTACAGCTTCCCTACCCTGTTATTTTTCGGTTGGGTAAATTTCTGGGCCGTTTCGCACAGCTGTTTATGAAGCGTCGCGCCAGAATTGCGTACCGCAATCTTGAGCTGTGTTTTCCGCAGATGAGCGAGTCTGAGCGTCACGATATGGTCGCGAAGAATTTCGAATCCGTCGGGATGGGGCTTATGGAGACCGGTATGGCGTGGTTCTGGCCGGACAAACGCATGGCCCGCTGGAGTGAGGTGACGGGAACCGGCATGGAGCCGGTGCATACGCTTCAGGCCAACCAGACGGGCGTTTTGCTGATTGGCGTCCATTTCCTGACGCTGGAAATCGGGGCGCGCATGTTCGGCATGCAGGCGCCGGGCATTGGCGTTTATCGTCCTAACGATAACCCGGTCATCGATTTAATCCAGACCAACGGCCGCATGCGCTCCAACAAAAGCATGATCGACCGTAAGGATCTGAAGGGGATGATCCGTGCGCTGAAATCCGGCGAAGTGGTCTGGTATGCCCCCGACCACGATTATGGCCCACAGGCCAGCGTATTTGTTCCCTTCTTCGCCGTTGAAGAGGCCGCCACAACGACCGGTACCTGGATGCTGGCGCGGATGTCTAAAGCCGCCATCGTGCCTTTCGTCCCTCGCCGTAAGCCGGATGGTTCAGGCTACGAGCTGATGATGCTGGAGCCGGAGCTTGCGCCGCCGCTCGACGATGCGGAAACCACCGCACGCTGGATGAACAGCGTTGTGGAGAAGTGCATCATGCTGGCGCCCGAGCAGTACATGTGGCTGCACCGCCGCTTTAAAACGCGGCCACAAGGCACGCCGTCCCGCTATTAATCCTCATGCGGTCCTCAGGGCCGCATGCCGTTTTAGCTTTAAAAGCTCCTCGTCATTGCGGCAATCATAACCCCGGCGCATAATTAGCAGGCTTATTACTTTATGCTTCAGGTGCTCTGCACCTCATTATGCGGATAGTTATGTCACCCTCAGATGCCCCCATAAACTGGAAGCGTAACCTCGCGGTTGCGTGGCTTGGCTGTTTTCTTACCGGCGCGGCCTTTAGCCTGGTTATGCCCTTCCTGCCGCTCTACGTCGAACAGCTAGGCGTGACGGGCCACAGCGCGCTCAATATGTGGTCCGGTCTGGTATTCAGCATCACGTTTCTCTTTTCCGCGATGGCCTCGCCCTTCTGGGGCGGCCTTGCCGATCGCAAGGGGCGTAAAATTATGCTGCTGCGTTCGGCGCTGGGGATGGCCATTATCATGGCGCTGATGGGCGTGGCGCAGAACGTCTGGCAGTTTCTGATCCTGCGCGCGCTGCTGGGCCTGTTGGGTGGATTTATTCCCAACGCGAATGCCCTGATTGCCACGCAAATTCCCCGCCATAAAAGCGGCTGGGCG
>NZ_QFXN01000047.1:0-15930 GCF_003144775.1 Enterobacter sp. CGMCC 5087
GGGCACGCTCTCAACCGGTGGCGTGAGCGGTGCCCTGCTGGGACCGCTGGCCGGGGGATTACTGGCGGATAACTACGGCCTGCGCCCGGTCTTCTTTATCACCGCCAGCGTGTTGTTCCTGTGCTTTATCGTCACCCTGCTCTGTATCCGGGAAAACTTCACGCCTGTCGCCAAAAAAGAGATGCTTCACGCCAGAGAGGTGCTGACCTCGCTCAAAAATCCCAGACTGGTGCTGAGCCTGTTCGTGACGACAATGATTATCCAGGTGGCTACCGGGTCGATTGCCCCTATTCTGACGCTGTACGTTCGCGACCTGGCGGGTAACGTCAGCAATATTGCGTTCATCAGCGGACTGATTGCCTCCGTACCCGGCGTGGCGGCGCTGCTGAGCGCCCCGAGGCTCGGAAAACTGGGAGACCGGGTGGGTCCGGAGAAAATCCTGATCTCCGCGCTGGTGATCTCCGTCCTGCTGCTTATCCCGATGTCGATGGTGCAGGCTCCGTGGCAGCTGGGCTTACTTCGCTTTTTGCTGGGAGCCGCCGACGGCGCGTTGCTTCCCGCCGTACAGACCCTGCTGGTTTACAACTCCACGAACCAGATTGCCGGGCGTATTTTCAGCTATAACCAGTCATTCCGCGATATCGGTAACGTCACCGGACCGCTGCTCGGAGCCGGGTTCTCCGCCAGCCTCGGTTTTCGCGCCGTCTTTATCGTGACGGCGGGCGTCGTGTTATTCAATGCCATTTATTCATGGTTCAGTTTATCCCGCGCGCTGCGGCCCGTGACGGAATAAGACGAACGCCTGACAGCTTATTTTCGCATTCATACTTGCAGAATCTTATATTCAGCTATTCTTTCCCTGAAACCTTCTGGAAAACAGGGAGACACCAATGACTATGTACGCCACGCTGGAAGAAGCTATTGATGCCGCTCGTGAAGAGTTCCTCGCCGACAACCCCGGCGTTGAAGAAGAAGATGCTGACGTGCAACAGCTTAACATCCAAAAATACGTTCTGCAGGATGGAGATATTATGTGGCAGGCCGAATTCTTTGCCGATGAAGGTGAAGAAGGGGAATGTTTGCCGATATTAAGTGGTGAAGGTGCGCAGGCCGTCTTTGATGGCGACTACGACGAAATCGAACTTCGGCAGGAATGGCTGGAAGAGAACACCCTGCACGAGTGGGATGAGGGTGAGTTTCAGCTCGAGCCGCCGCTGGATACCGAAGAAGGTCAAACCGCAGCCGATGAGTGGGACGAGCGTTAATTTACGCTATTCGTAAGGGCCGTGGCTGGCGTCGATCGGCAGCAACAGCGTGTCGAAAATCAGCGAGAACGGCAGATCGAGCACGGTCAGGTAGCGCCATGAGGAATCACGAAGATCCCATTTCACGCCCGGGTAATACTGATTTCCGTGGCCTTGCCCTGGAATGGTGCGACTGATGATACTGCCGCAGCCGCTGAGCAGGCATGCCACCATAACGACGATGATTATTCTCATCATTAACCTCTAAAAAAATACCGGCGATTAAGCCGGTATTTTATCTGGCGGGTGGCGATTCGCTTACCCGCCCCTTCTTAACAACTTACTTCGCCTTCAGCGCGAGCGGGTTCAGCTTCACGTCCTTATAGTAGTTCACCCACGAAGAGTATTTCTCCGGAGCGGACCACACGCGGTAGTGAAGACGCGCCATAGTTACCGGGTCGCTCAACAGCACCAGACGACGGTCGCGGTTGAGCTTTTCCGGGGTCTCGTTAAGCGCCTGCTCAACGTGACGATCGCGGGCAATCTCAAGAACCTGGCTGGCGCGGTGACGCGCTGTCGCCATTGCCGTTGCCAGGGCGTTAAATGACGGGTTAAACACGGCGTGCATGAAGCCGTCATCCAGCGAGCGACTGCGGTTCTGTTCCAGGTAACGATCGGTATCCACCAGCACCTGCGGCGGGGAATACTCTTCCGGGATCAGGAACAGTTTCCAGCGTTTGGTTCGCAGCCCCACCGTTGAACGGCTGGAAATCACGGAAACAAACGGCGACAGGATCAGCGAGAAGACTATCGGCGCCAGCCAGAACAGGAAGCGCAGATCCAGCCAGGCCATCCCGGCCGCCCACACCAGACCCAGCAGCAGCTGAGAACCGTGGCGCATAAAGGCTTCACCCCACGGCGTGGAGTCATCATCACGCTGCGGTGAGTTCCAGACCACTTCCCAGCCCAGGAACGCACTGACCACAAACACGGTGTGGAACAGCATACGTACCGGCGCCAGCAGGACGGAGAACAGCACTTCCAGCAGCAGAGAAAGGGTCACGCGGAAGAAACCGCCGTACTCTTTCGAGCCTTTGCACCAGATCAGGATGATGCTGAGCAGCTTAGGCAGGAACAGCAGCACCATGGTGGAGGCAAACAGCGCAATCGCCAGCTCCGGACGCCACTGCGGCCACACCGGGAACAGCTGCCGCGGTTGCAGGAAGTATTGCGGCTCCGTCAGGGCATGAACCACCTGTAAGGCAGTCGACAGCGCCAGGAACATAAACCACAGCGGTGCAGAGAGATAGGACATCACGCCGGTCAGGAATACCGCTCGGTGAACCGGGTGCATCCCTTTTACCAGGAACAGGCGGAAGTTCATCAGGTTACCGTGACACCAGCGGCGGTCGCGCTTGAGCTCGTCCAGAAGGTTCGGCGGCAGCTCTTCGTACGATCCCGGCAGGTCGTAGGCAATCCAGACGCCCCAGCCAGCACGACGCATCAGCGCCGCTTCTACGAAGTCGTGCGACAGAATAGAACCGGCAAACGAACCCTCGCCCGGCAGCGGCGCCAGCGCACAGTGCTCAATGAACGGCTTCACGCGGATAATGGCGTTGTGGCCCCAGTAGTGTGATTCACCCAGCTGCCAGAAGTGCAGACCGGCCGTAAACAGCGGCCCGTAAACACGGGTGGCGAACTGCTGGCAGCGCGCATACAGCGTGTCCATACCGGACGCTTTTGGCGAAGACTGAATGATACCCGCGTTAGGGTTAGCTTCCATCAGGCGCACCAGACCGCTCAGGCAGTCTCCGCTCATGACGGAGTCAGCATCCAGCACCACCATGTAGCTGTACTGGTTACCCCAGCGACGGCAGAAGTCATCGATGTTACCGCTTTTACGCTTCACGCGACGACGGCGGCGGCGGTAGAAGATCTGGCCTTCGCCCTGCACTTCTGCAATCAGCTCCATCCACGCCTTTTGTTCCGCAACGCAGATATCCGGGTTGTAGCTGTCGCTCAGGATGTAAACGTCGAAATGCTCCGCGTTGCCGGTCGCCTTCACGGACTCCCAGGTCGCACGCAGGCCCGCAAATACGCGGTCAACGTCTTCGTTACAGATAGGCATAATCAGCGCGGTACGGTGCTCGGGATTGAGGGGTTCATCCCCGACCGTTGACGCTGAAATGCTGTACTTGTCACGCCCCATGAGCAGCTGCAGGAAGCCCATCAGCGCGGTCCAGAAACCGGCCGAGACCCAGCAGAAGAGGACCGCGAACAGCAGAAGAATGCCGCTCTGCAGGATATACGGCAGCAGCTGCATGAAGGAGACCCAAAGATCCTGGCCCATCATGTCCGTCGGATTGATAAACGCCCAGCCCTGGTAAGGCAGGATAGTTTTCATGTACCAGGTCGCGACGACCGTCTGCGCCAGCGTCAGAAGCAGCAGGATATAGCGACGGATTGTCCCGACGGTACGCCATTTCTGTTCGGAGGCCTGCTCTTCTTTCGTCAGGCGCGACAGATAGCGCGGCGTCACATCACGCCCGCGCAGGCGATCCCAGAAGCGGCCCACCGGGTTGGTGCGCCATGGATCGGGGAACATAGAGGAACGCGTAGCCTTCGGCATCGCCTGAAGCTGATCGCGTCCTTCATCGTCTTTAATCAACTGCCCTTCCGCCAGCGAGTCCGGCCAGGCCTGCTCCAGACGCGCCTTGACTGACCCGAGCGGCGTATCATCATCACGGGAAAACGTATGATGTTCACCATCCAGCGCGGAGTGAACCGCGCGGATGTCGCTCTTTGGCAGTGCCGCTTTTTCGATATCCGTCAGCGGCATGGCATCAATATATTCAGATGTATTATTCATTGGCAGGTAGCTGATAGCTCCAGGTTTCACTCAGCGGCTGATCGTTACTGACCAGCGCAGCACGCATTTCTGTGGTCTGTTTCGGATCTTTCACTTTCACGCGCAGGGTCAGACGCCAGCCTTTGGTTACCGGGTTGTAACGCACGGTATTCTCAACGATTTCACCGTTATCACCGATGCTGGCCTGAGCGGCAACGGCGGTGTCCGGTGACAGTTTCTTCATATCCTGGCCTGTGAAGTCCACGACAAACGCCACGGTACCGTCAGGCTGACGGATAAGATTAGACTGCTTCACATCACCCGTTGAGCGGCGAGTCTGCATTACATACGCGTTATCCGGCGCATGCAGCTTATCTTCGTCGCGGCTGAAGGTAATGGTGTACTTGAAGTTCATCTCTTTACCGGCTTCCGGCAGCTGATCCGGCGTCCAGTAAGCGACGATGTTATCGTTGGTTTCGTCGTTGGTTGGAATTTCTACCAACTCGACCTTACCTTTACCCCAGTCACCGTTTGGCGTGACCCAGGCGCTTGGACGCTGGTCATAGCGATCGTCCAAATCTTCAAAGCGGGAGAACTGACGACCACGCTGCAGCAGGCCAAAACCTTGCGGGTTTTCCATTGCGAAGCTGCTAACCGCCAGATGTTTCGGGTTATTCAGCGGACGCCAGATCCACTCACCGTTACCGGCATGAATAGACAGACCGTTGGAGTCATGCAGTTCCGGGCGGAAGTTGGTTGCCGGTGACGGCTGGTTCGGCCCGAACAGGAACATACTGGTCAACGGCGCAACGCCCAGCTTGCCCACTTTATCACGCAGGTAAACCTTGGACTGCACGTCAACTACCGTGTCACGACCCGGCATAATCACAAAGCGATAGGCACCGGTTGCACGCGGGGAATCCAGGAGTGCATAAATGGTCAGACGCTTATCCGTTGGTTTTGGACGTTCAATCCAGAACTCACGGAAACGTGGGAACTCTTCACCTGATGGCAGCGCGGTATCAATAGCCAGACCGCGCGCAGAAAGCCCGTACACCTGCCCCGCGCCAATGACGCGGAAATAGCTGGCCCCAAGCATGCTGACGATTTCGTCGTTTTTATCTTTGCTGTTGATTGGGTAAAGCACCTTAAAGCCTGCGAAGCCCAGGTCTTTCACCATATCTTTGTCGTGTTGCACATTGCCAAAATTGAAGTAATCCGGGCTGTACTTGATCTTACGTACCGCGGTTGCCGTCACTTCATTGATGGCAACAGGCGTGTCGAAGTACATACCCTGATGATAAAATTCAAGCTTGAACGGGGTTTTAATATTGCTCCAGTACGCTTTGTCGTGATTGAACTGGATCTGCTGATAGTCCGCATACTTCATGTCGCGGAAAACGGAGGGCAAGTTACTTTTCGGCGCTTCGTAGCTCTTGCCTGCCATCGATTTTGCCTGTTTTGCGACATCGTCGATGTTAAAGGCCAGTGCCGATGAGGTATACAGTGATAACACCACTGCAGCACCCAACCAACGCATTTTCATCATCTGTGGTTTATGTTTCATAATAAGTAAGCACTTCCCCCTTTGTGTGCTTATATCGATCCGATCCATTTTAATGGAAACTCAGGCAATCCGACAACATTATCACTGCTTTGTTCAGCTGCTGGCTCATGGATTAAGCAAATGAAAGAACCCGCTATTCACTTTGCGTGCTTATCCTGGAGACAGGGTGTCGGTCTTGGTGTAGGGTTGGCTTCGAATGTAACCATTATGAGTCTTAGGGATAAGACGAAAAGTCTGAGAATGCACAACGTTATATGAGCACAACACCAACAGAACGTGAATATTTCCTCGACTCGATCAGGGCCTGGCTGATGCTATTGGGGATCCCCTTTCACATTTCACTGATTTACTCCAGCCACACCTGGCATGTGAATAGCCAGATGCCCTCCTGGTGGCTGACGCTGTTTAATGACTTTATTCACGCCTTCCGTATGCAGGTGTTCTTCGTCATATCCGGCTATTTTTCTTACATGCTTTTTCTGCGATACCCGCTCAAACGCTGGTGGAAAGTGCGCGTAGAGCGCGTGGGGATCCCCATGTTGACCGCAATTCCACTGCTGACGCTGCCTCAGTTCATTATGTTGCAATACGTCAAAGGCAAAGCGGAGAACTGGCCAAATCTGTCGCTGTATGAAAAGTACAATACGCTGGTCTGGGAGCTGGTGTCTCACCTGTGGTTCCTGCTGGTCCTGGTGGTGCTCACAACGGTGAGCCTGTTGATTTTCAGCCGCCTGCGCCACCGTCTGAGTACAAAAGCCGACACCTTCTTCGCCAACGTTACGATGGGCAAACTGTCAGTGCTCTTCTTGCTGTTGGGGATTGCCTATGCCGCCGTGCGCCGAACGCTGCTTATCGCCTACCCGCCGATTTTGAGCGACGGGTTATTTAATTTTGTGGTGATGCAGTCCCTGTTCTACATTCCGTTCTTTTTAATCGGCGCGCTGGCCTTTATTCATCCGAAGCTTAAGTCGCTGTTTGTCACCCCGTCACCGTGGTGCGCGCTGGGGGCAAGCCTCGCGTTCGCGGCCTATCTGCTGAATCAGCGCTACGGCAGCGGCGATGCCTGGATGTATGAAACGGAAAGCGTGATCACTATGCTGCTTGGGCTGTGGATGGTGAACGTGGTATTCGCGCTGGGCCACCGCTTGCTGAACTTTAAGTCCAGTCGCGTGACCTACTTCGTTAATGCGTCACTGTTTATCTATCTGGTGCATCATCCGTTGACGCTTTTCTTCGGGGCTTACATCACACCGCACATCGCTTCCAACACGCTGGGGTTCTTTACCGGGCTGGTGTTTGTTGTTGGGGTAGCAATCGTACTCTACGAAATCCATCTGCGGATCCCGCTCCTGCGCTTCCTCTTTTCAGGAAAACCACAGGCAAAAGCCTCATAAATCACGCGGCGCATCCGATGCGCCGCGTTTGCATCAGCTCTCCAGCACTTGTCTGCGCTGAGTCAGAAGCCGCTGATAAAGATGCGTGGTGTCGTCGTCGAAACAGACAAAAATCACCTTCTCTGGCAGCGGTTTTAACGACAAATAGCGGTAAACCGTTTCTACGGCGATCGTAGCGGCAGCGGCCTTAGGGTAACCATACACGCCGGTGCTGATGGCCGGAAACGCCATCGTTTTATAACCATTGTCGGCAGCCAGTCGCAGACAGTTCCGGTAAGCCTCTTCCAGAATACTCGCTTCGTGCCGATCCCCGCCATGCCAGACAGGCCCTACGGCGTGAATTACCGCTCTCGCAGGCAGATTGCCCGCCAGCGTAATCACCGCGTGACCGGGAGGACATTCGCCCTGCTGTTGGCGCACGGTTTTACAGGCTTCCAGCAGCTGCGGTCCGGCAGCCCGGTGGATAGCCCCATCCACGCCGCCTCCCCCCATCAGGGATGGATTGGCCGCATTGACGATGACGTCGACGTGCACTGTCGTAATATCGCCATGAATAATTTCAATTTGCGGTTTCATAAAGCCCCTCTGCAACCCGCCTTTTTCTTAAGTGTATCGCAGAGGAGACCGGGAGAAAAAACTATCAGAAAAAATCCTCTTTCACCGCAGGGTGCGAGAACGCGCACTAGCGATACTGGATTTCGACAACCGCGAGCGTTTTTTCAGGATTAAGATATTTCATATTGAGCGTCGCCAGGCTAGAGTCGCTCACTTTCCCGTTAAGCGCCTCTTCATAGCTGACCATACGCGTTTGCATACGGTTATTATTTGGACATGACATTACAATCTGTTGTTTTTGGGGAGTGACTTCACAGGGGTCGGCGACGACGGCACCGCGAAAATGAATGACACCACCGTAAACAACCGTAGCCGAATAAGCCGGGATACTCAAAGCAGAAACGACCAGACTCAGACCTGCCACGAATCGAGCAAAATAGTTGTTCATTATAGGTACTCCTCAATGAAAATCGTCCATGAGGGGTAAACGCGCTTCATTTATTAGGGCAAACGAAGTTTCACGTTACGGAACATAACGACCAGGTCCGTGATATCAGCATAGCTCAACGGTACAGACCCGCCATATTCTCAACATATTGATTTCATGAATGTTTAGAGCGAGCGTTCCGTTGGCGACCACTGTTGTGATAAATGTAGCGATTTACCGTCTGAAACGGTGACAACGATTTTCACCGTGTCTCCCGCGCTAATATTTAAACTCAGGCGCATTAAATCAATCGTCTGATTAGCGGGTATAAAAAGTGTGTTTTGCTGCCGGGAAGAACTTTGTCCCCCCTGCCCTTCTCGTAAAGAAACAATCTGAACCTGACAATCACACGACTGCGCCAGAGTGACCTGAGGAATAATGGTGGTCATATTTTCCTGCTGTGACGTTTTGAAGGTGATCTGGCTGGAAAGCGCGGCAAGGAGAATTAAGGTATTCATGATGAACTCCCGAAAAAAAACAGGGCATCAGCCCTGTTTTTTTGTAGCACAGATTTCAGTATCAGTACTGATGAGCTGTCGCGTGGTTACCAAAACCGATCTGGGTCACGTTGACAGTCGAGTTGGAAGCAGTCTGGTCTACGAGTGCACCGTTAAAGCCGCCGGACTGGCTAACGTTCATAACGGATTTTTTACTGTTCCACTGATCAAGTGTCGCACTGTTGCCAAAACCTTTCTGGGACAGGTTGATTTTACTATCATCAGAACCCTGACCAACGTCAGCGCCGTTACCGCCACCTTTCTGGCTAATATTCAGGACAGAATTTCTGGCGTCTGTCTGCAGAGCTACCGCTGAGTTACCGCCACCGTCCTGATAAATATTCAGGGTGGAATTTGGGCCACTGTATCCGCCATGACCATGTCCATGACCCCAGCCGCCCTGATTAATAGAACCCGCCATAGCACTACCAGAAACTACGATTGCTGCAAGCGCTGCCACTTTGAGAAATTTCATGGTAAACCCCCATCGGATTGATTAAAGTCGTCGCCAACGCGCTAATGTTGAATAACGTTAATCGCCATTTGCGACTGTTTCTGCACTACAACTGCGGTTTTCTGCGTACCGTACTGCGTAATATTTGCTCTATTACCCGACCCTTTCTGGATAATTTTCGCGCTATTACCGTATCCATCTTGCGTAATACCTGCATCATTCGCGTTACCGCTCTGATCGATCCAGGCAATATTGTAACCCCCTGATTGATCAACTCTCGCTCTGTTACCTACCCCATCCTGTGATACAATGGATAAGAGTCTTGAACCGTCCTGGCTAACCTCAGCGTTATTGAAAACGCCCCGTTGACCAATAATGGCTGCCTGATTTAGTGATGAAAGACTTAATTCGTTAACCGCAAAGTTATATTCAGAATTTGCCAAATCTGAATTCGCTGCGGTTACAAATCCAGGCGCACCCAGTAATGTAAACATCATAATTAACGATGCGTTTTTCATGTTGTCACCCTGGACCTGGCTATTTAATCGTGCCATAACCCTTTAACAATGTTACTTGTTAAAACGACTCGTATTGTGTTAACGCGTCGTTACGGTGAAGAGTATGTCCGCTGAAACATTTTAAATATCTCACCCACGCGGCTTATTTTTATTTATCGGCTCACCACAAAGTCGTAATTTACCTAAAAAATGACTTTAATCAGGCCAGCTTATATTTTTTATTAAAGGTGTATTACGGAAGGGTTGTACAACGACACGAAGGCTGTCCATGCTCCCTCCCGGGTTGTTTAAACGTAACGGCAGGAGAACATTTTTCTCAACGCGTGACACGAAGCCTCTTTTCTTAAGCCAGTCAGTCACTCATTCGTAGGCTTAGAAACCATCTGAAACTCATACTTAATTATCGCTTTAAAAAAATAAAAAATGATATTAAAAATCAATCCATTAGAAATATTTGTATGATTTTTAAAATCTGTGCACCTCTATTTATGTGTACAACTTTCTCATCAATTATTGCCATTCAAAACAACCTAATTTCACAAATTAATATTGATTTTTACATCCTGTTACATGTTTAACACTTGCTTTAAACTTCGTAAAAGCTAGATTGAAATTAGATGTACGAAATTGGTTTTATATTTACCTCCCTGTGGAGGTTATGGTCTGATTCTACACACAGCAGTGCAACATCTGTCAGTACTTCTGGTGTCCTCTTTTAAACAGGAGGACAGCTGCCAGGTGCCAAAAAAAAGTGGGGTTTCATCATGTATAATGAAGTCCATAGTTTACATGGTCATACATTACTGTTGATCACAAAACCTTCTTTGCAAGCGACAGCTTTATTACAACATTTAAAGCAATCATTATCACTGAACGGGAAATTGCATAATATTCAACGTTCTTTTGATGATATTGCACCTGGCAGCATCATTCTTTTCGATATGATGGAAGCTGATAAAAAGCTTATCCATTACTGGCAAGATATTTTAAGCAGGAAAAACAATAATATCCGCGTGCTATTGTTGAATACGCCTGATGAATATCCTTTCAGAGATATTGAAAGCTGGCCGCATATCAATGGCGTGTTCTACGTCACGGAAGAAGAAGACCGGGTGGTAGAGGGGCTGCAAGGTATATTGCGCGGAGAGTGTTATTTTTCGCAAAAGCTTGCCAGCTATCTCATCACGCACTCCGGAAATTATCGCTATAACAGCTCAGAGTCAGCCCTGCTCACGCACCGTGAGAAAGAGATCCTGAACAAGTTACGCATTGGTGCTTCAAATATTGAAATCGCCCGTTCGTTATTTATCAGCGAAAATACGGTAAAGACGCACCTTTATAATCTTTTCAAGAAGATAGCTGTTAAAAACCGAACTCAGGCTGTTTCGTGGGCAAACGATAACCTCAGGCGTTAATCACATGAAGCGCACGTTGAGTTGGATCGCCGCAGCGAGTTTCCTGCTCGCTGCCGGGAATCTAAGGGCCGTCGAGGTCGAAGTTCCCGGATTGTTAACAGACCACACTGTCTCATCAGTAGGGCACACTTTTTACCGTGCCTTCAGTGACAAATGGGACAGTACCTATACGGGTAATATAACAATCAACGAGCGGCCCAGTGCACGATGGGGAAGTTGGATAACAATAACGGCTAATCAGAACGTTATTTATCAAACGTTTTTATTCCCGACCAAAATAGACTTCGATAAAAACGTCGTCTTAGCACTGGAACAATCAGAAGACGCTATTAATCGCCTGCAAATAGATAAAGCCCTATTAAGCACCAGCGATTTAGCAAAAGACGAGTTCTAGCGAACCGATATGCGGAGGCTGTCATGCGTATTGCATATGCAGTTGTTTCGATAATGCTGATATCACCCATCAGCTGGGCCGGAAATATGACGTTTCAGTTCCGTAACCCTAACTTTGGCGGTAACCCTAATAACGGCGCGTTCCTGCTGAACGAAGCCCAGGCGCAAAACTCCTATAAGGATCCGAGCTTAAAGGATTTTAGCATTGATACCCCGTCCGCACTGGACAACTTCACTCAGGCTATCCAGTCGCAGATTTTAGGTGGGTTATTGACCAACATTAATACCGGTAAACCCGGCCGGATGGTGACCAACGACTTTATCGTTGATATCGCCAACACGGACGGACAGCTTCAGTTGAACGTAACCGATCGTAAAACCGGAAGAATCTCCACCATTCAGGTTTCCGGTCTACAAAGTAATTCAACTGACTTTTAAACAATAGCTAAATAAGGACAACGATCATGCAGCGCTTCCTGATATTTGTTGCAGTGTGCTTATTGAGCGGTTGTTTAACTGCTCCACCTAAAGAAGCTGCAAAACCTACATTAATGCCTCGGGCCCAGAGTTATCGTGATTTAACGCATTTACCAGCTCCAACGGGGAAAATATTTGTCTCCGTATACAACATTCAGGATGAAACCGGGCAATTTAAACCTTACCCGGCAAGTAACTTCTCCACGGCCGTGCCGCAAAGCGCCACCGCGATGCTGGTTACCGCGCTCAAGGATTCGCACTGGTTTATTCCGCTGGAACGTCAGGGTCTCCAGAACCTGTTGAATGAACGGAAAATCATTCGCGCCGCACAGGAAAATGGTACCGTCGCGGCCAATAACCGAACGCCTCTGGAATCTCTGGCAGCAGCAAACGTGATGATTGAAGGATCGATTATTGGCTACGAAAGTAACGTTAAATCAGGTGGTGCGGGAGCACGTTACTTCGGTATCGGTGCGGATACCCAGTATCAGCTCGACCAAATCGCCGTTAACCTGCGTGTGGTTAACGTCAGTACAGGCGAAGTGCTCTCTTCAGTGAACACCAGCAAAACCATTCTGTCTTATGAAGTTCAGGCTGGGGTATTCCGCTTCATCGATTACCAGCGTTTGCTGGAAGGTGAAATCGGCTACACCTCTAACGAACCGGTCATGATGTGTCTGATGTCAGCCATTGAAACCGGCGTGATCTACTTAATTAACGACGGTATAGACCGCGGGCTGTGGGATCTGCAAAACAAAGCAGACGTGCAGAACCCGATTCTGGTGAAATACCGCGATATGTCAGTCCCTCCGGAATCCTGACAGGAAGCGAATAAAAAAAGGCGAGATGATTATCTCGCCTTTTTTTATTCGCTCACCGCAGTGATGTTTTGCGCTTTTCCCCGTCGCGACGCCAGCCAAAGACCGCTGTTTTTCATGGCATAGCCAAACAGCAACCCCAGCGCCAGGGAGGGTACCACCAGCTTCCAGTCACCCTGCCCTGCAAAGGTCGCGCACGCCCCCATAAAGGTCCCCGGCACAAATGAAAGCAGCAGATGCTTAGCCTGGATGCACATTAAAAAGGCGACGACACCCGTCATGACGTATCCCAGGATTTCCAGATGCGGCGCCAGCGCGCTGCCCTTCATGATCACCAGCGCCCAGATAACACCGCTCATCAGCGTGCAGCCAGAGATAAAGAGCCCTTTGACGCCCCCCTGCGGACAGGCGAAATAGGCGGTACAGCCGAGGAACCCGGCCCAGCTGAGCAATCCGAGAGACACGGCAACCCATCCCCAGAGTCCGGAGAGAATACCTGTCGTTATTGCGATACAAAGTAATATGTTCATGGCGCGCATCTTAGCAGAAGCGCACCATAGAAATGCGATCAGCAGCACATTACGTGCAAGTTGGAATGTTGAGTTGCAGAATTTATGTGATCTGAATCACTCTTCGTTTTCTTCTTCCAGCTCATCCCACATTGCCGCGATAGCGTCGCGGGTCAGCGGGGCCAGCGTTCTCCAGAATGGCGAGGCGGCATGCGCTTCGACTTTACCCAGGAATGTCCCGACCCACGGCAGCAGGTACGTTTCGAACAGGGTTTCAATGGCGTCGTACTCATCATCACCAGCATTGTCTTCGATCCAGGACGCCGCCAGCAGCAGCGTACCGATATGATCGGCCGGCGTATCGCTCAGCGGCATACCGCGCGTGGAGAGGAACGCGCGGACTTCCGCTTCCGTTGCCCCTTCCTGCCAGGCAGAACGGTATGGCGAAACGCGGCACTCATCGCCGACAAACAGCGCATTGTAGTCCGTCGCAATCTGCTGCATGTCGCAGCTTTTTTGCAGACGTTCCAGTAAATCATCCTGTTCCAGCGGCCAGTTCTGCGCCAGTTTGCCTTCACGAATTAACGTAAAGAGCGGAACCAACAGCGGGTCTTGCGGCTGGCGATAATAGAGCGTACCCAGCACGCGGCAGAGGATGGAAAACTCGTTCATTTTTATGATTCCATTACACAATTAAAGATCGGCAAATTCGGCAATCGGCTCCATTCCGCGAGACTCGAGGAAATCGAGCATGCGGCGTGGGGTCACGTTCAGGATTTGCGCTTCCGGGAAGTTAACATCATTCAGCACTTTCAGGCACTCGCTGAAATCACCCAGCGTAAACGCGGTATGAGAATCTGATCCCAGCGCCACCATGCCACCCGCGTCACGCACGGCGGCCGCCACGTCGCGGCAGTTGGCTTCGCTGCCCTTACGCGAGTGAACAAAGGAGGAGTTATTAATCTCCAGCGCCACGCGGTGCTTCGCTGCCGCCTGCGCGACAGCCTGAATATCAATCGGATACTTCGGGTTACCGGGATGGCTGATAATGTGCACATTGCCGCTGGCAATGGTGGCAATCATCGCCGCGGTGTTGGTGTCTTTATCCTGGGGAGGGAAAACCGGCTCATGGAAGCCGGCGAGGATAAGGTCAAGAGACGTCAGCATCGGGCCGGTGCAGTCGATCTCACCGTCGGTATTTTTGATGTTCGCCTCAATGCCGCGCAGTATCCCAATACCGTCCACCAGGCGTGGCCAGATCCGCATATTCACAAAATGCCAGTAGTGCGGCGCATCCGCCATATCCGGGCCATGATCGGTGATCGCGAACAGCTTGATGCCTTTAAGCTTCGCCTGGGCGATATAATCATGGAGGTTGCTATACGCGTGGGTGCTGGCGACGGTGTGCATATGCAGGTCAACGGGATACATCTCTCTCTCCTCTGCGGTTTTTCCAAAGGATAGCAGTTATCAGCGGCGAATATTAGCAAAAACCCGGCAAACGCCGGGTTTCTCTCAGTAGCCGCGCTGTCTGTCGACCTGTCCGGTGACCGCGTTACCCTTTTCCATTTCGCTGATGGTATGGGATATATACGCCACCGCTTCAGCCGGGCGCGTCACGGCAGCCACGTGCGGGGTCATCGCGACGCGCGGGTGCGCCCACAGCGGGCTTTCCGCGGGCAGCGGCTCACGGCTATAGACATCCAGCATAGCGCCTTTGAGCTTTCCGCTGTCCAGCGCCCTCAGCAGATCGCCTTCCACGACATGCACCCCGCGCGCCAGGTTCATCAGGTAGCTCTGATCGACGAGCTGATTGAGCAGGGCTTCATTGATGATCCCTACCGTTTCCGCCGTGTTTGGCAGCAGGTTAATAAGCACGCGCGTGCCTTTCAGAAAGGCCGGAAGCTCATCCGTTCCGGCAAAACTCTCAACGCCCGGATAATCCTTGCGGCTGCGGCTCCAGCAGCGCAGCGGGAATCCCCACGGGGCAAGCGCTTCGGCCACTTTTGAGCCCAGCACGCCCGCACCGAGGATGCCGATCGTAAAGTCTTCGCGACGGTAATCCGTAAGCGGTTCCCAGTGGGCCTGCTGTTTAAATAGTTGATAGTCATCGAAGCGACGGAACCAGTGCAGTACCTGGCTCACGGCATACTCCTGCATCTGCTGGCCCATACCGGTATCTTCCAGGCGGAAAAGGGGGACGTCTTCCGGCAGCATTTCAGGATGTGCCTTCAGTTTGCTCAGAATGGAATCCACGCCGGCTCCCAGGGCAAAAACGGCCTTCAGCTTGCGGCCCTGGAGCATTTCTACCGGAGGATGCCAGACCAGCGCATAGTCAGCATGTTCATTATCGCCACGCTTCCACTCGCGAACGCGTGCGCCGGGTAACGCCGCCGAAAGCGCCTTGATCCAGTATGCCGTATCAAACGTGGGGTGATAGAAAAGTATATCCATAGTCATTTCTGCCTTTTATTGCGCTGATTTATTTTGCTTTTTCACTGGATTGTCAGCATAACAAATTTATAGCGCGACTGTGCTGCTGATAAAAAAGACGCTTTCAGCACATTTAAGAATCATGTTGCCTGAAGTTTGTCTAAACGCGCTAAATTACTGAAAAAGTGAGTTGACGGCAGTTCGGCTTTTCCTTACATTAGCGCCCGTCCCGGCAACAACGGGATGACAATATGGTGAGGTGTCCGAGTGGCTGAAGGAGCACGCCTGGAAAGTGTGTATACGGCAACGTATCGGGGGTTC
>NZ_QFXN01000048.1:0-2872 GCF_003144775.1 Enterobacter sp. CGMCC 5087
TTCAATCCCCCCCCGGTGCTACATGCAGCTTGGTACGGCCTGAGCCCCTCATCCAGCCCCTCTCCCCAGGGGAGAGGGAAGTTTTACTCTTCAACCATCCGCGCATACTCTTCGGTCAGAAAATCCACCAGCGTCCTGACGGACGGCAGCAGGCCGCGCCGCGAAGGATAAACCGCGTGAATCACTTCCCGTCGGGGTTCCCATGCGTCGAGCACCCGTACCAGTTCCCCTGACGCCAGCTGGTCCTTGACCATTAAAACCGGCAGCTGCACCACGCCGATGCCGGCCATGGCAGCTTCACGTAGCGCCAGCATATCGGTGGTAATCAATCGGGGGTGGTAATGAATCTCCGCTTTGGCACCTCCGGGACCTGACAGCGCCCATTTATGAATATGTTTCCCCTCGTTCATGCTTAACCCGGGCCAGGCACTGAGTTCAGATGGCACAACGGGTTCGCCCATGCGTTGAATTAAGGCCGGACCGGCGACCAGACAATGCCCCCTGTCAGCCAGCACCCTTAATACCAGGTCGCTGTCATCAAACGGACGCGGGCGTACGCGGATAGCGATATCAACCCCCTCACCCACCAGGTCTACCCGCCGGTTGGTCGCCTCAAGCTGAAGATTGATCCCGGGGTAGCGCGCCATAAATCTGGCCAACATCGGACCCACGTGGACATGCAATAGAGTTATCGGGCACGTAATTCTGACAACACCGCGCGGTTCAGCCTGCAGTGCCGCAACGGCTTCCTCCGCGGCCTCGGCCTCTACCATCATCGCTTTACAGTGCTGGTAGAAGGTCTGCCCGACCTCGGTCACCGTAAACTGTCGGGTTGTTCGGTGGATAAGCCGCACGCCAAGGCGTTCTTCCAGCTGCGCTATCCGGCGGCTTAGCCTGGACTTTGGCAGATCAAGCGCCCTTCCCGCCGCGGCGAAGCCACCGTAGTCCACCACCTTCACAAACCAGACGAAATCATTGAGATCCTGCATAAATCCTCATCGTTCCATTTTCAGAACAGTGAATGCCATTTTCACTATCTACCGGGATATTAACTCTGAATATAAGCTAATTACATCAACAGAACATCAGGAGTTAATCATGAAAAACGTAACAGGCGTTTATACCGCTCCCCGCCAGCACTGGGTTGGCGATGGTTTCCCGGTCCGTTCAATGTTCTCTTATCAGACGCACGGCGAGCCGCTGAGCCCGTTCCTGCTGCTGGACTACGCGGGCCCGTACACCTTTCCGGCCGATGGGGCGAAACGCGGCGTAGGCCAGCACCCTCACCGGGGTTTTGAAACGGTCACCATCGTCTATTCCGGTGAAGTGGAGCATCGCGACTCCACGGGCAAAGGCGGCGTCATTGGCCCCGGCGACGTGCAGTGGATGACGGCAGGGGCAGGCATTTTGCACGAGGAGTTCCACTCCAGCGCGTTCTCGCAGAAAGGCGGAGAACTAAAAATGATGCAGCTTTGGGTCAACCTGCCGGCTAAAGACAAGCTGGCGGCACCGGGCTACCAGAGCATTACGAAGGATGCGATCCCGGCCGTGACGCTACCGGACAACAGCGGTTCGTTGCGGGTTATTGCCGGTCGCTACGAGGCTGTAACCGGCCCGGCGCACACCTTCTCACCGCTCAACGTCTGGGATATTGCGCTGAACCAGGGAAACCACCTGACGCTCAATCAGCCCGAAGGCTGGAGCACCGCGCTGGTCGTGCTTGAAGGCAACATCACGGTGAACGGCACAACGCAGGCGGGTGAAGCTCAGCTGGTCGTATTGAGCCAGGAAGGCGACAAACTGCACCTGGAGGCGAACAGCGATGCCAAAGTGCTGCTGATGGCCGGCGAGCCGCTGAATGAACCCATCGTGGGCTATGGCCCGTTTGTGATGAACAGTAAAAGCGAAATCAACGAAGCCATTCGTGATTTTAACTCCGGCCGCTTCGGCCAGATCTGAACGTAATAAAGGAAAAGATAATGTCTACACCTGCGAATTTTAATGGCACACGTCCGGTTATTGATGTGAACGATGCGGTGATGTTGCTTATCGATCACCAGAGTGGTCTGTTCCAGACCGTTGGGGATATGCCAATGCCGGAACTGCGCGCCCGTGCGGCTGCGCTGGCAAAAATCGCTACCCTGGCGAAGATCCCGGTGATCACCACCGCGTCCGTTCCGCAGGGACCGAACGGACCGCTTATCCCGGAGATCCACGCCAACGCGCCGCATGCGCAGTATGTTGCCCGTAAAGGCGAGATCAACGCCTGGGATAACCCGGAGTTTGTAGCGGCGGTGAAAGCGACAGGGCGTAAGACGTTGATTATCGCGGGCACAATCACCAGCGTCTGCATGGCTTTCCCGTCAATCAGCGCGGTGGCGGACGGTTATAAAGTGTTTGCGGTGATTGATGCCTCCGGTACCTACAGCAAAATGGCGCAGGAGATCACCCTGGCGCGCGTGGTGCAGGCCGGCGTGGTCCCGATGGATACGGCGGCGGTGGCCTCCGAGATCCAGCGAACCTGGAACCGTGAGGACGCGGCTGAGTGGGCTGAGGTGTATACCCACATCTTCCCGGCTTACCGGCTGTTGATCGAAAGCTACGGCAAAGCACAGGAAGTGGTTAAAAACAGCGAAGTGCTCGATTCACAGCGTTAATCCTCTACTCCACGACGTAAAAACCGTGGAGCTGATTAATGCTTAACCGAACAGGCACTAAAGCTGAAAATCTGCTTGACCGTGTTAGCGCAACTCCCTATAGTAGCGCCCCGTTGCCCCCCAAGCGGTCAGGCAGCAAAACAATATGGTGAGGTGTCCGAGTGGCTGAAGGAGCACGCCTGGAAAGTGTGTATACGGCAACGTATCGGGGGTTC
>NZ_QFXN01000049.1:0-8079 GCF_003144775.1 Enterobacter sp. CGMCC 5087
GTCAATCCCCCCCGGTGCGGACTGAGCCGCCTCACAAAAAAAAGCCCGAACTAATGCCCGGGCTTTTTTATTCGATTCCTCAGCTATTCAACTTTGCTGCCGGCTGCTTTCTTTCAAGCGATGAAACCTGCTCAGGCTGAACACCATCCTCATCCTTACGCCCATCAAGCCAGTAATCCGCATTTTTAATTCCCAGCCGAACCGGGTCAAACTGTGGATCCAGCCCCTGCGCATTCTGGATTTCATAATCCTTAAGGCTGGCAAACGCTTTTTTATGCAACAGAACAATGGCAATAATGTTGAGCCACGCCATCAGCCCTACCCCGATATCCCCCAGTCCCCATGCCAGATCCGCGGTGCGAACCGTGCCATATACCGTGGAGGCCATCAGGCATAGCTTGAGCAGGAATGTCAGCCATGGACGGTGAATTTTACGGTTAATGAAGGCGATATTAGTTTCGGCAATATAGTAGTAGGCAATAATCGTCGTGAAGGCAAAGAAGAACAGCGCAATGGCAACAAAGTAATTACCAAAGCCTGGCATCATACTTTCCATCGCCGTCTGCACATAGCCAGGACCCGCGGCCACGCCAGCAATCCCGGTATAAAGCGCTGCGCCGTCGACGCCCTGGACGTTATACAGCCCGGTGATCAGCAGCATAAACCCGGTCGCGGAGCAGACAAACAGCGTGTCGATGTAGACCGAGAACGCCTGAACCAGCCCCTGCTTCACAGGGTGGCTCACCGCCGCCGCCGATGACGCGTGCGGCCCGGTCCCCTGCGCGGCCTCGTTGGAATAGACGCCGCGCTTAACGCCCCACATGATGGCCTGACCCAGGATGGCACCGAAACCTGCTTCAAGGCCGAACGCACTTTTCCAGATCAGCAGAATAACCGAAGGGAGCTGGTTAATATTAATAGCGATAATCACGCAGGCGACAATAATATACCCCAGCGCCATAAATGGAACGACCATGCTGCTAAAGCTGGCAATCCTTTTTACACCGCCGAATATAATAAAACTTAACAGCACCGCAAGTAATGCCGCCGTAACGTTCGGACTCAGACCAAAAGCAATATCCAGGCTCGCCCCAATCGAGTTTGCCTGCACGCCCGGAAGTAATAATCCGCAGGAGAAAATAGTCACAATAGCAAATAACCATGCGTACCACTTAACGCCTAAACCTTTTTCAATATAAAAGGCAGGACCACCGCGATATTCGCCGTTAATTTTTTCTTTATAAACTTGTCCCAGGGTGGATTCGACAAATGCGGAGCTGGCACCTAAAAAAGCGACTATCCACATCCAGAAAAGCGCGCCCGGACCGCCAAAGGTAATTGCCGTGGCCACACCGGCGATATTCCCTGTCCCCACGCGGCCTGCCAGAGTCATCGTCAGCGCCTGAAACGACGATACGCCTGCATCGGTAGGACGCCCCTGGAACATCAGGGTAATCATATGTTTGATATGCCGTAATTGCAGGAAGCGACTACGCAGCGAGAAATAGAGGCCGACACCCAGACATAAAAATATTAACGCAGGGCTCCAGATTACACCATTAATAGCACCAACCAGTTCGTTCATGTATGACCCTCAGCGTGATGTTTCAGGGAAAAAGCTCCCCTGTTGTGTTTCTTCTTAGAATTTTGTTCGAACAAGTACGAAACATAGATAACTCACCTGAAGACACCAACTTAATTTTTACTTCATAGTAATGTTCTGTGACAACATTCACGTTTAATTTTTAATTAACAATTAGCGCGCTCATTATATTCACAGGTATCTTGTGGGTATTATCACTTCATATCACACTTCTGCAAAAAAGAATAAAAACGCCCACCCACTTAATAATCGGAATTATTGATTCAGCAATACGGTACTTAAATAAGGGGAATTTCTGCGGAGTATAAACGACGCTTCCCGGCATTACGCCGGGAAGACATTACAGGAAAGAGGCAAAACGATAATGCTTTACCTTTAGTCGGAATAGACCTGCAGCGTGCGCTGACAGAGCGCTGAACGCACGCAGTCCTCTTTGGTGAAGCGTACCACCCCAATCATCTCATCTTCCTCAAAACGTGACATGGCGTCGCTCAGCCCGGATTTCACGCCGGATGGCAGGTCACACTGGGTAATATCGCCGTTAACGATAACCGTCACGTTCTCCCCGAGGCGCGTTAAAAACATCTTCATTTGCGCAGCGGTCACGTTCTGAGCCTCGTCAAGAATGACGACCGCATTTTCAAATGTACGTCCGCGCATATAGGCGAACGGCGCGATTTCCACCTTGCCAATCTCTGGTCGCAGGCAGTACTGCATAAAGGATGCACCCAGTCGCTTCACCAGCACGTCATAGACGGGCCTGAAGTACGGAGCAAACTTCTCCGAAATATCTCCGGGCAGGAAGCCGAGATCTTCATCAGCCTGCAGTACAGGACGGGTAACAATAATGCGCTCCACGTCCTTATGAATCAGCGCTTCCGCCGCTTTGGCTGCACTAATCCAGGTTTTCCCGCATCCGGCTTCACCGGTTGCAAAGATGAGCTGTTTACTCTCGATAGCATTCAGGTAGTGCGCCTGAGCCTCATTGCGCGCCACAATTGGAGAATTATCACGGCTGTCTCGGGCCATGCCAATTGCTTCTACGCCACTCATCTGCACAAGCGAGGTGACCGATTCTTCTTCACGCTGTTTATGGCTACGTGAATCCCGTCTCAGCACACGTTTTGCTTCGCGACGAGCTTTGATCACTGCTTTTTGTCTTCCCATGGATAGCACCTTGAGTTGTTGGTATTCATCACACGCGCCAGCTTCGGCACGATTATGCGCACGAACATCAGAGGGTTGGCTTCCTTGTAAGCCATTGCTTGCTTTATCGGATAACGATACGGAACAGCTACGCGCACCGTTCTGCACGTCGGTCGAATCAGATTCTTGAGGAAGGGGGGAGAATTTAGTGGTGAGGAAATCGCTGCCGGAGTCTGAGCCTCCGCGCCGGGTGCTGCGGTTGTTATGTTTACCTTGTCCAGTACAGGACGCAACCATTCGCGATCTCCATAGTGATTCAGCATCACTGCCGGGAACTACCGCTGTCTTATCTTAAGTACATCAGGAGTTATCATAAATGCAACATTTATTTTACCTGAATGCAACTTTTAAGACTGTCCCTACAGGTGAAATCAGTCTCATATAGAAATATTACAGAAATATAACAGGAGGATAGTCATATGAAAAAATAATGTCCCCGCGAACGGTTGCGGGGACAATTATCAGGCTTCAATAAGACCTTGAGCGAGGTACGCGTTTCGATCGCGCACGCCCGGCAGGGCGAAGAAATAGCCGCCGCCGATAGGCTTAATGTACTCTTCCAGCGCTTCGCCGTTGAGCCGCTTCTGTACGGTCAGGAAGCCTTTCTCCAGATCGTGCTGATAGCAGACGAACAGCAGCCCCATATCAAGCTGTCCGGCGTTGGTCACGCCGAGCGAATAGCTGTAGCCACGACGCATCATCAGGCTGGACTGCGTCTCTTTGGTGCGCGGATTGGCCAGACGAATGTGGCTGTCGAGCGCGATGACGTCGCCATTCGGATCGCTCGCGTAGTCAGGCACATCATGCTCGTTCTTCATGCCGAGCGGCGCGCCGCTTTGCTTATCGCGACCAAAGATCGTCTGCTGCTCCTTGAGCGGCGTGCGGTCCCAGAACTCCACGTGGAACTGGATAATCCGTATCGCCTGATAGCTGCCGCCCACCGCCCACGCCGGTTCGCCCCGATCGGCAGTGACCCACACCACCTCCTTCATGAGCGCACCATCGCTGCTGTCCGGGTTGGCCGTGCCGTCCTTAAAGCCCAGCAGGTTCACCGGGGTCTCTTTCCCTTTACTGCGGGCGGCGTGGTCCGAGATAAAACCCTCCCGCTTCCAGCGCACGCTCAGCAGATCCGGCGTGTGCTTGATGATATCGCGCAGGGCGTGGATCACCGTATCCTGGGTATTGGCACAAATCTGCAGGAGCAGGTCGCCATGACACAGCGCCGCGTCCAGAGAGTCATTCGGGAAACGCGTCATTTTCTGCAGCGCTTTCGGCTTCTGTTTTGCCAGCCCATAGCGCGCATCAAACAGCGACTCACCGAGCGAAACGGTAATGGTCAGGTTATCCGGGGCGATAAACGGCCCCAGAATGCCGGAGTCCATTGGCGGCAAACGCGGGTTCGGCGTATCGGGCGCCGGTCCGCCGGCGGTGAGAAACGCGATGCGCGTCGTCAGCAGGCGGAACAGGCGCTCCAGATCGGCTTTATCGCTGGCCAGCGAATCAAAGGCCACCAGCATCATGGACGCCTGCTGCGGCGTCAGGATGCCCGACTGATGTTCGCCATAAAACGGCTGCGTCTCCATGCGGGCATTGGGTGACAGCGTGCCGGGCGCGCTTTGCGGTTTCGCCGCATGCGCTACCGGACATCCGCCAGCCAGAGCAAGAGCGCCCCCCAGCGCCCCCACCCCTTTTAACAATCGACGACGTGAAGGCTCAACCACATCGTTCTCGCTATGCTTATTCATCGTGCTTAGTCCAGACCCAGTACGCCGCGCAGCAGAGAGAGATCTTCCGCCAGGGCGGTAATCGGGCCTTTCAGCGCGTTACGGTCGGCATCGGTCAGCTTGTCGTAGGTTTCAAACCCATCTTTGGTACGGTACTTCGCCAGAATGGTGTCGACTTTTTTGAAGTTGGCATCCACTTTGGCCAGCAGTTCGCCGTTCTCTTTCTGCAGCTGAGGACGCAGCAGGTTAACAATTTTCTGCGCACCGTCGACGTTGGCCTGGAAGTCCCACAGATCGGTATGGCTGTAGCGATCTTCTTCGCCGCTGATTTTGCTCGCGGCCACTTCTTCAATCAGGCCGGCCGCGCCGCCCACTACTTTTGACGGCGGGAAGGCCAGCTCGCTGATGCGCTTTTGCAGCTCCAGCACGTCGCCGTTCAGCTGCTCGGCGTACTTCTCCATCCCTTTGGTAGAGTTGTCGCCAAACAGGGCTTTTTCAAGACGGTGGAAACCGGTGAATTTCGGATCGGCGGCTTTCTGCTCGTAATCGTCTTCGCGGGCATCAATGCTGCCATCAAGGTCAGAGAACAGTTCGGCAATCGGCTCGATGCGCTCGTAGTGCTGACGGGTTGGCGCATACAGGGATTTCGCTTTTTCGATGTCACCGGCCTTCACCGCATCGGTAAAGGCTTTGGTTGCCGCCGCCAGGTCCGCCGTTTCTTTCGTGACATAGGCTTTATACGCCGTAATCGCGTCGCCCAGGCTCAGCACCGCTGCGCCTTTCGCCGCATCGGCCGTCGCTTCACCTTTGACGATAAGCTTCCCTTTAGGGTTGGTCAGCAGGCCGCAGGTCATCTCATACTCGCCCGGCTGCAGGTTGGCGGTCATCTTCTGGCTGAAGCCAGGGGCGATGTTTTCGCGCTCCTCCACCACCAGAACCCCTTTCAGAATCTCCCACTCCAGCGCCTTCTGGCTGTGGTTCTGAATAATGAACTGGGTTTTGCCGCTGTTCACCGTGAGGGTCATCGGCTCACACTGCTTATCATTAACGGTGACTTTAACCTGAGGTACATCCGCGCCCCAGGCGGAGAATGCAGAAGCGAACAGCGCGGCAATGCCTGCGCATAACGCACTACGACGGAACTGAATTGCCATGACTCTTCCCTTTATAAGTATGTTGTAACTAAAACAAAAATTATGGCGTAACGCGCGACGCCTGCGTGCCGGTACGCGGCGGCATAGCGAACAGCACCAGCGCCGGTACCAGATAAATAAAGTACATCGCCACTTCGCTGACGCTCGGCGTTTCCTGATAGCCGAAGATACCTTCGAGCAGGGTGCCGGTCAGAGAATGGGTGGAGAGCACGTTGCTGAGGTCGAACGCCACGTCCTGGAAATGGTTCCACAGGCCCGCCTCGTGGAAGGCGCGTATCGCCCCCGCCGCCAGCCCCGCAGCCACCAGCAGAATAAACAGGCTGGTCCACTTGAAGAATGCGCCCAGGTTCAGGCGGATACCGCCCCAGTAAATCAGGAAACCGAGCACCACGGCCGTGGCGAGACCAAGCATGGCCCCCAGCGGCGGCCAGATCCCCACATCCTGCTGAAACGCCGCCAGCAGGAAGAAAACAGACTCAAGGCCTTCACGCGCGACGGCGAAAAAGACCATCATAATGAGCGCCCAGCCGTGGTTATTGCCCTTTTGCAGCGCGTTATCCACCGCCTGCTCCAGCTGCACCTTCACGTTGCGGGAGACTTTACGCATCCAGAACACCATCCAGGTAAGGATCACCACCGCAATTACGGCGACGATCCCCTCAAACAGCTCCTGCTCTTTCTGCGGGAACTCCCCGGTGGTTTCGTTGATGAGGATACCGAGGCCCAGACAGAGCGCCGCGGCGAGGAATACCCCGACCCACATGACGCCAATCCAGCGTCCGCGCTGGGTTCGCTTCAGATAGCTGGCGATAAGGCTCACGATGAGGGCAGCTTCGAGCCCTTCACGTAACATAATGAGAAATGGAACAAACATGCCGACACCTTAAATGTTTATCGCGGTCAACTGATGCAAAGAAAGGTAAATTCTTGTGATAGTGATTATCATTACGGCGAAAAGAAACACAAGCGAAATGTGTGGTGTTTTGATGACGAGTTGTAAACGCAAAGCCTGTTAATAGTTGCCGACGTTACCGTTAAGTTTATAAGTTATAATAAAATTGCCCATTTACGGTTAACCAGCGCTGTGGCTAAATATCCTTCTCAAAAACCAACTGAAAATAAACCATGTTTAAGATTGTCCATTTCCTGCTGGCGCTGGTGATTATTCTTGCGCTCGCCTGGCTGGTGAGTTTCGACCGCCGAAAAATTCGCATTCGTTATGTTTTACAGCTTATTGTCATTGAGATTGCCCTGGCGTTCTTTTTCCTGCACGCCGAAAGCGGGTTATTCCTGATTAAATACGTCTCGGGATTTTTTGAGTCACTGCTTAAATTTGCCGGTGAAGGGACCAATTTCGTCTTTGGCGGAATGGGGGAAAAAGGGCTGGCGTTCATTTTCCTCGGCGTGCTTTGCCCAATTATTTTTATTTCCGCGCTGATTGGTATTCTTCAGCACTGGCGGATCCTGCCGATTTTTATTCGGATAATCGGCACGCTGCTGTCAAAACTGAACGGTATGGGCAAGCTGGAATCCTTTAACGCGGTGAGCTCGCTGATCCTCGGCCAGTCGGAAAACTTCATTGCCTACAAAGGCGTGCTGGGCGATCTATCCTCTCGTCGTCTCTTCACCATGGCGGCCACGGCCATGTCGACGGTCTCCCTGTCGATAGTCGGCGCCTATATGACCATGCTCGACGCCAAATTTGTCGTCGCGGCGCTGATTCTGAACATGTTCAGCACCTTTATTATTCTCTCCGTCATCAACCCGGCGCGCCCGGAAGCGGAGCCGGATATCAAGCTGGAAAAACTGCATGAATCGCAGAGCTTCTTCGAAATGCTCGGCGAGTATATTCTGGCCGGTTTTAAGGTGGCGATGATTATTCTGGCCATGCTGATTGGCTTTATCGCCCTTATTAGCGCCGTTAACGCCCTCTTCTCCAGCGTATTTGGCATGAGCTTCCAGCAGATTTTGGGCTATGTGTTTTATCCGCTGGCATGGCTTATTGGTATTCCGCTGAGCGATGCCTTAAACGCGGGCAGTATTATGGCGACCAAGCTGGTGGCGAACGAATTTGTGGCGATGATTGAGCTGCAAAAAATCGCGCATCAGATGTCTCCTCGCGGGCTGGGCATTTTATCCGTCTTCCTGGTGTCGTTCGCAAACTTCGCGTCCATCGGCATTGTGGCGGGGGCGATTAAGGGCCTGAACGAGCAGCAGGGGAACGTGGTGTCGCGGTTTGGTCTGCGTCTGGTGTACGGCGCGACGCTGGTGAGCCTGCTGTCGGCGAGCTTTGCGGGGTTGGTGTTGTAAGTGTTTTTGCCCGGCGGCGCTTCGCTTGCACGGGCCTACGATACAACAACGGCGGGATTTCCCGCCGTTTTTTTTAGAACTG
>NZ_QFXN01000050.1:0-19202 GCF_003144775.1 Enterobacter sp. CGMCC 5087
AAGCGTGATTTATAAATCCCGCGCAACGCTTCGATGTTCTTATCGCTCTGCGCATCTTTACCGTGGATCAGCATTAATGCTTTGCTGGGTTCGCGCGCCACTTTCCCGTCGTTCCCCAGCCACTGCCCGCGCGCGTCAAACACCGTTAAGCCATCGCGGAAACGCGGCGTCACGTCCTGGTCAACAAACTGCTGCCACTCGTTGCTGGTGATCTGCGCCCCGGCAGGACGATTTAAGCCGAAATAGAGCGTGGTTTGCTGCATCTGGTTATCCGCTTTGCAGGTCTCCACCGCCGCGTGTCGCGATGGCGCCGTGCAGCCAGCGAGCATCAATAATGCCGCTGCCATTACCCCTGTTTTGATTGTCATGCTTCGCTATCCTCATTGTTATAAGCACAGGGATATCACAGGAAATGACGGATTTTGGCAAGAAAAAAGCCGGGTGCGCTTGCGCTCACCCGGCCTGCATTGTGCAGCGAGAATAATTATTCTGCCTGGAGCTTAGACGGCGGCGCAGTGTGGTAATGCGCGTCGGCTTCAGCAAAGCGTTTCTGCATGGAGGCAGACGGGGCTTTACCCAGCAGGCTGAACACCACGATGCCGATGCTGCCGAAGATGAAGCCCGGAATGATTTCGTACAGGCCCAGCCATGCGAACTGTTTCCAGACGATAACGGTCACCGCACCAATGATCATCCCCGCCAGCGCGCCGTTACGGGTCATACGTGACCACATGACGGAGAACAGCACTACCGGACCAAACGCCGCACCGAAGCCCGCCCACGCGTAGCTCACGAGGCCCAGCACGCGGTTTTCCGGGTTGGCCGCCAGCGCAATAGCAATCAGCGCCACCAGCAGCACCATAAAGCGCCCTACCCACACCAGCTCTTTCTGGCTCGCGTTTTTACGCAGGAAGGCTTTGTAAAGGTCTTCGGTGATCGCACTGGAGCAGACCAGCAACTGACAGCTCAGGGTAGACATCACCGCCGCCAGGATTGCGGAGAGCAGAATACCGGCAATCCACGGGTTAAACAGAATTTGCGCCAGCTCGATGAACACGCGCTCGGCGTTCTGGTTGACCGCGCCCGCCTGCGCCGGGTTGTTGTTGAAGTACGCGATGCCGAAGAAGCCGACCGCACACGCCCCCGCCAGACACAGGATCATCCACGTCATGCTGATGCGACGGGCATGAACGATGGTGTGGTGGGAATCCGCCGCCATAAAGCGCGCCAGGATATGCGGCTGACCGAAGTAGCCCAGGCCCCAGCCCATCAGGGAGACGATGGCCACGAAGTTCAGCCCTTTCAGCATGTCGACGTTTTCGATGCTCTTCTGCTTGATCACTTCCAGCGATTCGCCAAAGCCGCCAACGGTGAAAATCACAATCACCGGAGTCAGGATCAGGGCGAAGATCATCAGGCTCGCCTGCACGGTGTCGGTCCAGCTTACCGCCAGGAACCCGCCCACGAAGGTATAGAGGATGGTCGCCGCAGCACCGGCCCACAGGGCGGTTTCGTAGCTCATGCCGAAGGTGCTTTCGAACAGACGCGCGCCGGCCACGATGCCGGAGGCACAGTAGATGGTGAAGAACAGCAGGATAACTACCGCAGAGATAATGCGCAGGATGCGGCTGTTATCTTCAAAACGTCCGGTGAAGTAATCCGGCAGCGTCAGGGCGTTGTTGTTGGCCTCGGTATGCACGCGCAGACGGCCTGCCACCAGCTTCCAGTTGATCCACGCGCCAACGGTCAGGCCGATGGCGATCCAGCTTTCAGAGATACCGGAGATAAAAATCGCGCCGGGCAGCCCCATCAGCAGCCAGCCGCTCATGTCGGAGGCGCCCGCAGAGAGTGCGGTCACCATTGGGCCTAAACTGCGTCCGCCCAGAATGTAGTCGTCAAAGTTCTTTGTAGAACGCCACGCCAAAAACCCTATCAGGATCATGCCAAAAATATAAACGAGAAATGTCACCAGCATCGGTGTGCTAATAGCCATTCAAATTCTCCAAAATGTCGAGCGACAACCATCCGGGCTGCCTTGTTATATGATCACCGGAACGAGGTGAATGTATCTTGTGTTTCGGTTGGGCGCGCTATCCTGCCGTATGCGCCTTCCGCTGACAAACGATTTAACACTGCATTTACATCAATTTCATCCCCGGTTTGATACGAGTTTCCTATAGGTTGCACTCGCTCACGCTTTTACGGGTTGCACCTTTGAAAAGTGTTAACCACCGCATAAAACCAGGCTTCCCGCACAAAAGCCAGCACGTTTTCCCAGCTAACCATTCATTAACAATCCATTCATTTTCCGGGTTGCAAACCAGGTCACATTTAACACGGTTGCACAAAGTTGCAACATGGGGGATATTTCACGCTATCTACAGAACGCTATTACAGAACAACAGGAGCTTTGGCATGGGTATGACCACCATGGGGGTTAAGCTGGATGACGCAACCCGCGAACGGATTAAGACCGCAGCAACCCGCATTGACCGCACGCCGCACTGGTTAATTAAGCAGGCGATTTTTAACTATCTCGAAAGACTCGAGAGCGATGAGGGCCTGCCGGAGCTGCCTGCCCTGCTGGCCGGCGCGGCGAATGAAAGCGAAGAAGCCCCGGCCGCTGGCGACGAGAACCATCAACCGTTCCTTGAATTTGCCGAGCAGATCCTGCCGCAGTCCGTCAGCCGTGCCGCCATTACCGGCGCCTGGCGCCGTGCCGAAACCGACGCCGTGCCGATGCTGCTGGAGCAGGCCCGCCTGCCGGAAGCCATTGCCGCACAGGCGCACAGCCTGGCGTATCAGTTAGCCGACAAGCTGCGTAACCAGAAAACCGCCACCGGCCGCGCCGGGATGGTTCAGGGTCTGCTGCAGGAGTTTTCACTCTCCTCTCAGGAAGGCGTGGCGCTGATGTGTCTGGCGGAAGCGCTGCTGCGTATTCCGGATAAAGCCACCCGCGACGCGCTGATCCGCGACAAGATCAGCAACGGCAACTGGCATTCCCACATTGGCCGTAGCCCGTCGCTGTTCGTCAACGCCGCCACCTGGGGCCTGCTGTTTACCGGCAAACTGGTCTCCACCCATAACGAAGCCAACCTCTCCCGCTCCCTGAACCGCATCATCGGCAAGAGCGGCGAGCCGCTGATCCGCAAAGGCGTGGACATGGCGATGCGCCTGATGGGCGAGCAGTTTGTCACCGGGGAAACTATTGCCGAAGCGCTGGCGAACGCCCGCAAGCTGGAAGATAAAGGTTTCCGCTACTCGTACGACATGCTGGGCGAAGCGGCCCTGACCGCCGCCGACGCGCAGGCCTACATGGTCTCTTACCAGCAGGCGATCCACGCCATCGGTAAAGCGTCCAACGGTCGCGGTATTTATGAAGGCCCGGGCATCTCTATCAAGCTTTCTGCCCTGCACCCGCGCTACAGCCGCGCGCAGTACGACCGTGTGATGGAAGAACTCTACCCGCGCCTGAAGTCCCTGACCCTGCTGGCGCGCCAGTATGACATCGGCATTAACATCGACGCCGAAGAGGCCGACCGTCTGGAGATCTCCCTCGATCTGCTTGAAAAACTGTGCTTCGAGCCGGAGCTGGCAGGCTGGAACGGCATCGGCTTCGTTATCCAGGCCTACCAGAAGCGCTGCCCGTTCGTCATTGATTACCTGATTGACCTGGCAAGCCGCAGCCGCCGTCGCCTGATGATCCGTCTGGTGAAAGGCGCCTACTGGGACAGCGAAATCAAACGCGCCCAGATGGAAGGGCTGGAAGGCTATCCGGTCTATACCCGCAAGGTATACACCGACGTCTCTTACCTCGCCTGTGCGAAAAAGCTGCTCGGCGTGCCGAACCTGATCTATCCGCAGTTCGCTACCCACAACGCCCACACCCTGGCGGCGATCTACAGCCTGGCCGGGCAAAACTACTATCCAGGCCAGTACGAGTTCCAGTGCCTGCACGGCATGGGTGAACCGCTGTACGAGCAGGTCACCGGTAAAGTGGCGGACGGCAAGCTGAACCGCCCATGCCGAATCTATGCTCCGGTGGGAACGCACGAAACCCTGCTGGCGTACCTGGTGCGTCGTCTACTGGAAAACGGTGCGAACACCTCTTTCGTTAACCGCATCGCCGATACCACGCTGCCGCTCGACGAGCTGGTGGCCGACCCGGTGCAGGCCGTTGAGAAGATGGCGGCACAGGAAGGCCAGGTTGGCCTGCCGCATCCGAAGATTGCCCTGCCGCGCGAGCTTTACGGCAAAGGCCGCGTCAACTCGGCGGGTCTGGATCTCGCCAACGAACACCGTCTGGCGTCGCTCTCCTCTGCCCTGCTCAACAGCGCGCTGCAGAAGTGGCAGGCCAAACCGATGCTGGAGCAGCCCGTTGCAGACGGCGACATGCAGCCGGTTATTAACCCTGCAGAGCCAAAAGATATCGTCGGCTACGCGCGTGAAGCGACCGAAGCGGAAGTGGATCAGGCGCTGGACAGCGCGGTGAACAACGCCCCTATCTGGTTCGCCACGCCGCCGCAGGAGCGCGCCGCGATTCTGGAGCGTGCGGCGGTGCTGATGGAAGATCAGATGCAGTCGCTCATCGGCATTCTGGTGCGCGAGGCGGGTAAAACCTTCAGCAACGCGATTGCCGAAGTGCGCGAGGCCGTCGACTTCCTGCACTACTACGCCGGTCAGGTGCGCGATGATTTCGATAACGAAACTCACCGTCCGCTCGGCCCGGTAGTCTGTATCAGCCCGTGGAACTTCCCGCTGGCGATCTTCACCGGCCAGATTGCCGCCGCGCTGGCCGCAGGAAACAGCGTGCTGGCAAAACCAGCAGAGCAGACCCCGCTGATTGCCGCGCAGGGCATCAACATTCTTCTGGAAGCCGGCGTGCCGGCGGGCGTGGTTCAGCTGCTGCCGGGCCGCGGTGAAACGGTCGGTGCCAAACTGACCTCCGACAACCGCGTGCGCGGCGTGATGTTTACCGGTTCGACCGAAGTGGCGTCTCTGCTGCAGCGCAACATTGCCACCCGTCTGGATGCGCAGGGCCGCCCTACGCCGCTCATCGCGGAAACCGGCGGGATGAACGCCATGATCGTCGACTCCTCTGCCCTTACCGAGCAGGTGGTGGTCGACGTGCTGGCCTCCGCATTCGACAGCGCCGGCCAGCGCTGCTCCGCCCTGCGCGTGCTGTGCCTGCAGGACGACGTGGCGGACCACACGCTGAAGATGCTGCGCGGCGCGATGGCCGAATGCCGCATGGGCAACCCGGGCCGTCTCACCACCGACATCGGGCCGGTGATCGACGCGGAAGCCAAAGCCAACATCGAAAACCACATTCAGACCATGCGCGCTAAAGGCCGTCCGGTGTTCCAGGCGGTGCGCGAGAACAGCGAAGATGCCCGCGAATGGCGGACCGGCACCTTTGTGCCGCCAACGCTGATTGAGCTGGCAAGCTTCGACGAGCTGAAAAAAGAGGTCTTCGGCCCGGTGCTGCACGTGGTGCGCTACAACCGTAACAACCTGAACGAGCTGGTTGAGCAGATCAACGCCTCCGGCTATGGCCTGACGCTCGGCGTGCATACCCGTATCGACGAGACTATCGCGCAGGTCACCGGCAGCGCCAAAGTGGGCAACCTGTACGTCAACCGCAACATGGTCGGCGCGGTCGTGGGCGTGCAGCCGTTCGGCGGCGAAGGCCTTTCCGGCACCGGTCCGAAAGCGGGCGGTCCGCTCTACCTGTACCGTCTGCTGGCGAACCGTCCGGAGAACGCCCTGGGCGTCACCCTGGCACGCCAGGATGCGGACTATCCGGTGGATGCGCAGCTGAAAACCGTACTGACCCAGCCGCTGGAGGCGCTGATCGCCTGGGCGGAAAAACGTCCTGAACTGCGTGCCGTCGCGAAGCAGTACGGCGAACTGGCGCAGGCGGGCACGCAGCGTCTGCTGCCGGGTCCAACCGGCGAGCGCAACACCTGGACGCTGATGCCGCGCGAGCGCGTGCTGTGCGTGGCCGATAACGAGCAGGACGCGCTGGTGCAGCTGGCCGCCGCCATGGCAACCGGGTGTGAAGTACTGTGGCCGGAAGATGCCCTGCATCGCGATCTCGCCAAACAGCTGCCGAAGGCGGTCTCGGCCCGCATTCGCTTCGCGAAAGCCGATAACCTGCTAACCCAGCCGTTTGATGCGGTGATCTACCACGGTGATTCCGATCAGCTGCGTGAACTCTGCGAGCAGGTGGCGGCCCGCAGCGGTGCCATCGTTTCCGTGCAGGGCTTTGCGCGCGGGGAAACCAACCTCCTGCTGGAGCGTCTGTACGTGGAGCGCTCGCTCAGCGTCAACACGGCGGCGGCAGGCGGTAACGCCAGCCTGATGACAATAGGCTAACGCTGTGCTAATAAGGCTCCGGAGACGGAGCCTTATTTTATTGGGGAGTATATGAAACGATATCTTATCGCCAGTGCAGCACTGCTAATGAGCGCCAGCGCGCTGGCCGACGAGTGCGACAAAGCGACCACCCAGCTTGAATTGAATACCTGTAGCGCGCAGCAGTACCAGGCTGCCGATAAAAAGCTCAACCAGACCTATCAGGCCGCCGTTAAGCGTGCGGCAGCGCCCCAGCGAGACCTGCTGAAAAAAGCGCAGCAGGCGTGGATTACCCTGCGCGATGCGGACTGCGCGTTTATCGGTTCAGGGACGGAAGGCGGGAGCGTCCAGCCAATGATTGTTAACCAGTGCCTGGCGGAAAAAACCGTGGAGCGAGAAGCGTTTCTGGCCTCGCTGATGCAGTGTGAAGAGGGCGACTTAAGCTGCCCTCTCCCGCCCGGGAACTAGCGCAGGCGGATCCCTTCGATAATCATCCGCTGCACGTTTTCCAGAGTGCTGTGGAAAAACGCCTCGTCCTGGAGCGTTTTACCGGTCACCGCCTCAACCTGGGCCGCAAAGTCAGCGTAATGCTGGGTGGAGGCCCAAATCATAAAGATCAGATGATGCGGGTCGACCGGGGCCAGCTTTCCGCTGGCGACCCATCCGGCAATAATGGCCGACTTATCGTCCACCAGCTGTTTTAAATCTCCGGTTAATTCCGCCTGCAGCAGCGGCGCGCCCTGCAGCATCTCAAGACAAAACAGTCGCGACGCCTGCGGGTAATCGCGCGACACCTCCAGCTTCAGGCGAATGTACTCTTTGATCGCCACCAGCGGGGCCAGCTCTGCGCGGAACGCTTTGAGGGGCGCCAGCCAGATATCGAGGATCTGCTGCATCACCGCCACATAGAGCGCCTCTTTCGACGGGTAATAGTAAAGCAGATTGGTTTTGGATACGCCGGACTGCTCCGCCACCTGCTCCAGGCGCGTGCCGTGAATACCAAACTGCGAAAAGGTCTCCAGCGCCGCGCTGAGGATCGCCTGCTTCTTGGCGCTCACCGCCTGCGAACGTTTACCTGGTGTTTTCACTGCGCCTTGTGTCATTCCCGCTCTCCTTATTCTGCGTTGCCCTCAGCATAGCAAAACCCCCGTCTCGCCACGACATCCTGCACTCCGATCGCGCATGAATGCCTGTTTTCTGTGCAATGTTTTTGACCAGTTAGTCCACATTTAACCGCATCAATACACCAACTTCTGGTTAACACATTAATAACACTGTCATTTTCAAAACTGGCACTGCCTTTGCAAAAACACCGTTACACCTGCGACGTAATGAAGAGAGGTTCGTGATGAAAATTGGCGTATTTGTACCCATCGGCAACAACGGCTGGCTTATCTCGACCACTGCACCGCAATACATGCCGACCTTTGAGCTCAATAAAGCCATCGTGCAGAAAGCGGAGCACTACCATTTCGACTTTGCGCTTTCGATGATCAAGCTGCGCGGCTTCGGCGGCAAAACCGAATTCTGGGATCACAACCTGGAGTCCTTCACCCTGATGGCCGGGCTGGCCGCGGTCACCTCGCGGATCCAGATCTACGCCACCGCAGCCACCCTCACCCTGCCCCCGGCGATCGTGGCGCGCATGGCCTCCACCATCGACTCGATCTCCGGCGGACGCTTTGGCGTCAACCTGGTGACCGGCTGGCAAAAACCGGAGTACGAGCAGATGGGGCTCTGGCCGGGTGACGACTACTTCTCGCGTCGCTACGACTACCTGACCGAATACGTGCAGGTGCTGCGCGACCTGTGGGGGACCGGCAAAAGCGATTTCAAGGGCGATTTCTTCACCATGAACGACTGCCGCGTCAGCCCGCAGCCGTCGGTGCCGATGACGGTGATTTGCGCCGGACAGAGCGACGCGGGGATGGACTTTTCCGCCAAATACGCCGACTTCAACTTCTGCTTCGGTAAAGGGGTGAACACGCCTGCCGCCTTCGCCCCGACCGCAGCGCGCATGAAAGAGGCCGCTGACAAAACCGGGCGCGACGTGGGCTCCTACGTGCTGTTTATGGTCATTGCCGACGAAACCGACGACGCCGCGCGCGCGAAATGGGAGCGCTATAAGGACGGCGCCGACGAGGAGGCCCTGAGCTGGCTGACCGAGCAGAGCCAGAAGGATACCCGCTCCGGGGCAGATACTAACGTTCGCCAGATGGCCGACCCGACCTCCGCCGTCAATATCAATATGGGCACCCTGGTCGGCTCGTACGCCAGCGTCGCCAGAATGCTTGACGAAGTGGCGGCCGTGCCCGGTGCGGAAGGCGTTCTGCTGACCTTCGACGATTTCCTCATTGGCGTGGAGACCTTCGGCGAGCGCATCCAGCCGCTGATGCAGTGCCGCGCCCACATCCCTGCCGTCACGAAGGAGGTGGCGTAATGACGACCCTTAACGCACGCCCGGAAGCCATCACCTTCGCGCCACAGCAGAGCGCGCTGATCGTGGTGGACATGCAAAACGCCTACGCCAGCCAGGGCGGTTATCTGGATCTGGCGGGGTTCGACGTCTCCGCCACCCGGCCGGTGATTGAGAACATTAAAACCGCCGTCGCCGCCGCGCGCGCCGCGGGCATGCTCATCATCTGGTTCCAGAACGGCTGGGATGACCAGTACGTCGAGGCCGGCGGCCCCGGCTCGCCCAACTTCCACAAGTCGAACGCCCTGAAAACCATGCGTAAACGGCCCGAACTGCAGGGCAAGCTGCTGGCGAAAGGCGGCTGG
The DNA here is from genome assembly GCF_003144775.1 of Enterobacter sp. CGMCC 5087. NCBI lineage: Bacteria > Pseudomonadati > Pseudomonadota > Gammaproteobacteria > Enterobacterales > Enterobacteriaceae > Enterobacter > Enterobacter sp. CGMCC 5087. Next base: position 9,139 of record NZ_QFXN01000050.1, read on the forward strand.
GACTATCAGCTGGTGGATGAGCTGGTACCGCAGGCGGGCGATATTGTCCTGCCCAAACCGCGCTACAGCGGCTTTTTCAACACGCCGCTCGATAGCCTGCTGCGCAGCCGGGGCATTCGCCATCTGGTGTTCACCGGGATCGCCACCAACGTCTGCGTGGAGTCGACTCTGCGCGACGGCTTTTTCCTCGAGTATTTTGGCGTGGTGCTGGAAGACGCGACCCATCAGGCCGGGCCGGAGTTCGCCCAGAAAGCGGCCCTGTTCAACATCGAAACCTTTTTTGGCTGGGTCAGTAACGTTGCAGATTTCTGCGATGCCCTGACTCCCCCGCTCGCCCGTATCGCCTGAGGAGACGCCTGATGCCAAAATCCGTGATTATTCCGCCGGGCACCAGCACGCCGATTGCCCCGTTTGTCCCCGGTACCCTCGCCGACGGCGTGGTGTATGTTTCCGGCACGCTGCCGTTTGATAAAGACAACAACGTGGTGTTTATCAACGACCCAAAGGCGCAAACCCGCCACGTACTGGAGACGATCAAAACCGTGATCGAAACGGCGGGTGGCACGATGGAGGATGTGACCTTCAACAGCATCTTTATCACCGACTGGAAAAACTACGCCGCGATTAACGAGATCTACGCCGAGTTCTTCCCCGGCGATAAACCGGCGCGGTTCTGCATTCAGTGCGGGCTGGTGAAGCCAGAGGCGCTGGTTGAAATCGCCACCGTTGCGCACATCGCGAAGTGAGGCAGGTATGAAACTTTCCGTCTCGCCGCCCCCGTTCGAGGGCGCGCCCGTGGTGGTCTTTATTTCCGGTCTCGGCGGCAGCGGCAGCTACTGGTTGCCCCAGCTGGCCGCGCTGGAGCCGGAATATCAGGTGGTGTGCTATGACCAGCGCGGAACGGGCAATAACCCCGCCACCCTGCCGGAAGGCTACAGCCTTGCGCAGATGGCGGACGAGCTGGCCCAGGCGCTGGCGGATGCCGGGATTGTCCGCTACAGCGTCGTGGGTCACGCGCTGGGGGCGCTGGTCGGCCTGCAGCTGGCCCTCGACAGGCCCGACGCCCTCACCGCGCTGGTGTGCGTCAACGGCTGGTTGACCCTCAACGCGCACACCCGGCGCTGCTTTCAGATCCGCGAGCGCCTGCTGCATTACGGCGGCGCACAGGCGTGGGTCGAGGCGCAGCCGCTGTTTCTCTACCCGGCGGACTGGATGGCCGCCCGCGCCCCCCGTCTGGAGGCCGAAGAAGCGCTGGCGCTGGCCCATTTCCAGGGCAAAACTAACCTACTGCACAGGCTTAGCGCCCTGAAAAAGGCCGACTTCAGCCGCCATGCGGCGCGCATTCGCTGTCCGGTCCAGATCATCTGTTCCGCCGACGACATGCTGGTGCCCGCTGTTTGTTCGTCTGAACTACAGGCGGCGATCCCGCACAGCCACGTCGCGGTGATGCGCCAGGGCGGACATGCCTGCAACGTCACCGAGCCGGATACCTTCAACACCCTGCTGCTGAACGGGCTTGCCAGCCTGCTGCACAGCCCGGAACCCGCTTTATAAGGAGCTTTAATGAGCGAAGCCATTACCCCCGCCGCGCTGGAAACGCTGTTCACCGGCGCCCGCACCCATAACGGCTGGCAGAATATTGCCGTCAGCGACGAAACGCTGCGCGAAATCTACAACCTGATGAAATGGGGGCCAACGTCCGCCAACTGCTCCCCGGCGCGAATTGTGTTTGTGCGAAGCGCGGAGGGAAAAGAGAAGCTGCGCCCGGCGCTCTCCAGCGGCAACCTCGAGAAAACGCTCACCGCCCCGGTCACGGCGATTGTCGCCTGGGACGGTGAATTCTACGAGCGCCTGCCCGAGCTGTTCCCGCACGGCGATGCAAAGAGCTGGTTTACCACCAGCCCCGCGCATGCGGAAGAGACCGCCTTTCGCAACAGTTCAATGCAGGCCGCCTACCTGATTTTCGCCTGTCGCGCCCTGGGGCTGGACACCGGCCCGATGTCGGGATTTGACCGCCAAAAGGTCGACGAAGCCTTTTTCACCGGCACGACGCTTAAAAGCAATCTGCTGATCAACATTGGCTACGGCGATACCCGCAAACTTTACGGGCGCCTGCCGCGCCTGGACTTCGACGATGCCTGCGGGCTGGCGTAAGGAGCGATGATGACAACACCGGATAAACAAACCTTTCGCGACGCCATGGCCTGCGTTGGCGCGGCGGTCAACATCATCACCACCGACGGCCCGGCGGGGATGGCAGGCTTCACCGCCAGCGCGGTGTGCAGCGTAACGGATTCACCGCCCACCCTGCTGGTGTGCCTGAACCGCGGCGCGTCCGTCTGGCCAACGTTTAGCGAAAACCGCACCCTTTGCGTGAATACCCTGAGCGCCGGACAGGAGCCTTTATCTAACCTGTTTGGCGGGAAAACGCCGATGGCGGAACGCTTTGCCGCCGCCCGCTGGCAGACGGGCGACACGGGCTGTCCGCGCCTGGAAGATGCGCTGGCCTCGTTTGACTGCCGCATCAGCCAGGTGGTGAGCGTCGGCACCCACGACATTCTGTTTTGCGACATTATTTCGATTATTCGCCACCCCGCTCCGCAAGGGCTGGTGTGGTTTGACCGCGGCTATCACGCGCTTATGCGACCCGCCTGTTAACCCGCCTTAAGGAGACAGACCATGTTCGGATTTCCCCACTGGCAGTTGAAATCGACCTCCACAGACGCAGGCGTGGTCGCGCCGGATGAACGCCTGCCGCTCGGGCAGACAATGGTGATGGGCGTCCAGCACGCGGTCGCCATGTTTGGCGCCACGGTGCTGATGCCGATGCTGATGGGACTCGATCCCAACCTGTCTATTCTGATGTCGGGTATCGGTACCCTGCTGTTCTTTTTCGTCACCGGCGGGCGCGTGCCCAGCTATCTCGGCTCCAGCGCCGCCTTTGTGGGCGTCGTCATCGCCACCACCGGGTTCAACGGCCAGGGGATCAACCCCAACCTGAGCGTGGCCCTCGGCGGCATCATCGCCTGCGGTCTGGTCTACACCCTGATTGGTCTGGTGGTGATGAAAATCGGCACGCGCTGGATCGAGCGAATGATGCCTCCCGTCGTGACGGGCGCCGTGGTGATGGCGATAGGCCTCAACCTCGCGCCAATTGCGGTCAGGAGCGTCTCCGCCTCGCCGTTTGAAAGCTGGATGGCGGTGATCACGGTTCTGTGCATCGGCCTGGTGGCGGTGTTCACGCGCGGCATGATTCAGCGGCTGCTGATCCTGGTCGGGCTGATTGTTGCCTGTCTGGTGTATGCCCTGCTGGCCAACGTTTTTGGTCTCGGCAAGCCGGTTGATTTTACGCTGCTCCACCAGGCAGCCTGGTTCGGCCTGCCGAAGGTGACCTCGCCCTCCTTTAACACCCAGGCGATGATGCTTATCGCACCGGTGGCGGTGATCCTGGTGGCGGAAAACCTGGGCCACCTGAAGGCCGTGGCGGGGATGACCGGGCGCAGCATGGATCCGTACATGGGCCGCGCGTTCGTCGGTGACGGTCTGGCGACCATGCTCTCCGGCTCCGTAGGCGGCAGCGGCGTCACCACCTATGCTGAAAACATCGGCGTGATGGCGGTGACCAAAGTCTACTCGACGTTGGTCTTCGTGGCGGCGGCGGTGATGGCGATGCTGCTCGGCTTCTCACCGAAGTTCGGCGCGCTGATCCACACCATTCCGTCCCCGGTCATCGGCGGGGCATCGATTGTGGTGTTTGGGCTGATCGCCGTAGCCGGCGCGCGCATCTGGGTGCAGCATCGGGTCGATCTCAGCCAGAACGGCAACCTGATTATGGTGGCGGTCACGCTGGTGCTGGGCGCGGGTGATTTTGCCCTGACGCTGGGCGGCTTTACGATTGGTGGGATTGGCACGGCGACCTTCGGCGCGATCCTGCTTAACGCCCTGCTGAGCCGCCGGATGGCCACTGCGCCGCAGGGCGCCGTGGTGCATCAGGATTCGTGAAATCACCATGTCGGATGACGGCCAGGCCTTACCCGACATGTACATTCCTTTAGAACAACAGGTAGTAAAGCAATCACTCTTGCTCAAACAGCCGTTCGATAGATTTTGTAGGGAAGAACAAAGAATGGCTGTTTTCACCTGTCAGCGGAATAAAGCCCTGTTTCAGATAAAATCGTTTTGCCCGCTCGTTAAGGGCATCAACAAATATTCCGTGTACCCCCACAGCCTGTGAAGCCAGGTAGACAACGCGCATAGCATGCGCGACGAGCGTTATTCCCCACTCGTTTCCCTGTAGTGTTTTATCTACAGCCAGACGTCCCAGCGTTACGCTCGGTACGTTGCTATAAGGGATCCGACGCTGCTGAGTCTTAGAAGGCAGCATCGCTTTTTCAAAGCAACTTCCCGATAAGGTGTAATAGCCCAGGACTCGCGGACAATCGCGATCTTTAAGCAGATAGCCTCGTAAAATACGCCCATTGTGCTGACGCACCAGATGTTCTGTGAGGAAGACATTTAGTGAGGGTTCACCACAATCGAAGTCCCTGAAATCATAATCTTTTCCCTCTGAAAACATTTCGATCGTGAGATTTTCCACGACGCTTCACTCCATGTTTCGAAGACGTTTTGCCGCTCGCTTCAGGCGTTCATTTGGCTCTGGCGGATTGTCGATGGCATCCATCACGGCATTCCATGATGCTTCGTTTAAGACGAGACGCCGATGCTGTTCAATGACCTCTGCAGCGCGCTCTGACGCACTGTTCACCATAAACTGGGTGATCGTTTGGTTCGTCATCGCTGCCGCTTCTTCAATCATTGTTTTGTCTTCGTCCGTTAAGCGAAGATCGATACGCTGTTTTTTCAGTGCTGGCATGGTTTACTTCACCGTGTACGGTATTTATCCGTACATATCGTAGATAAACCCGTCTGTTTTTTCAATCTAAACCTTCTTCAGCAGTCATGTCGCTCACCTGGTTCCGACGCTTTCTGAGCTTCAACTCGCTCACCAGCACCCCGGCGACAATAAATGCCGCGCCCACCAGCGCCAGAAGCGGCAAACGCTCACCAGCAATGCGTCCGAAAATCCCCGCCCAGACCGGTTCACCGGTATAAATCACCGTCGCGCGGGTTGGCGATACGCTGCGCTGCGCCCAGTTCATGGTGACCTGAATAATGGCGCTGAAGATACCCAGCCCCAGTGCGACCACCACCAGGCCGGTGGACATCGGCGGCACGGACTCCCCTGCCGGAACCATCGTCGCAAACGCCACCAGCGACGCCGTGGCGAGCTGCACCACCGTCACCCGTTTGACGTCGACCTTGCCCGCCCAGGCGCTAATCAGAATAATTTCCGCCGCAATGGCAATCGCCCCAATCAGGGTGATGATTTCGCCCGGCCCCAGCGCAAGCAGGTTGTTTTCCGGCCCGGCCAGTAAGATCAGGCCGATAAACGCCAGCACGATGCCAATACAGGACATCAGCCCCGGCAGCCGCCCCAGGCACAGCCACTGCAGCAGCGGCACCAGCGGCACATACATGGCGGTGATAAACGCGGATTTACTGCTGGAGATGGTCTGCAATCCCCACGTCTGCAGGCTGTAGCCCATCGCGATCGCCACCCCAATCGCCACGCCGGCCTTAAGTTCTTTCAGCGTCAGTCCCCGCAGCGTTTTAAGCGAAATTAGCCCCACGGCAAGCGCCGCCGTCGCAAAGCGCAGGCCAACAAAAAAGAACGGATCGCTGAGGGTCACCGCGTACTGAACGGCCAGAAACGTCCCGCCCCAGAACATGGTGATGAGAATGAGGATGGCTTCCTGCGGTTTAACGGAGAATTTGAAGCGTGAGACAGACATGCGGCACTCGCGGTTAAGATCAATTCCCTAGTGTGCGTTGCCTTTGGTTACAGTTCAATGTTGCAGAAATAAAAAAACCGCCGGGAGATCCCGGCGGCAGGGGTTCAACCCGGCGTGTTACTTACTGCTGCCGTGGCTGTTTTTACCCCCTTTCTTGCCAGCTTCAGATGCGCGTTGCGGGTCATTCTTGAAGTTGCCCCCGCTATGCTGGCCACCTTTACGGCCTGCTTCTGATGCTCTTTCACGGTCTTCTGCGAAATTACCTGAACCACCACGATGGTTTGCCATCTCTAACCTCCAGAATGTGAAACATTAGACATCATATTGCATTCAGTAAAAGAGGATTCTTTCACCTCGCAACACAAGGACAGTGCCTTTATCTGTGCCGCGTGAAACTAAGCTTAGTGGAATGCCGCTATCCGGCAAGCCGCAGGTAATATTCTGCAACATGAACTCAGCCTTTCGGGTGAGATGACGCGGCGGCGATTCATAAGCCTTTCTTATCATTTCAAAAATCCGCCGCCAAAAAGTTGTTTCATTTTGCTACAACGCCTTTTCGTAACCATATTGTTATAAATCAAAGAAATGGCGTTCATTTTTGCAGTCTGGCCGTGATGACATATCTTTAAATGAGCGCAGCGATCCGCTGTCAGAAAAAACAAACGAGGAGTGATGCAAAATGGCAAAAGTTCTGGTGCTCTATTATTCCATGTATGGACACATTGAAACCATGGCTCACGCGGTAGCAGAAGGTGCGAACAGGGTTGATGGCGTTGAGGTTGTGGTGAAACGCGTACCGGAAACCATGCAGGCGGAAGCCTTCCTGAAAGCCGGGGGGAAAACGCAAAACGCCCCGGTCGCCACCCCGCAGGAGCTGGCGGACTATGATGCCATTATCTTCGGCACACCGACCCGCTTCGGCAATATGTCAGGCCAGATGCGCACCTTCCTCGATCAAACCGGCGGACTTTGGGCATCCGGCGCGCTCTACGGGAAACTCGCCAGCGTATTCAGCTCAACCGGCACCGGCGGCGGTCAGGAGCAGACGATTACCTCAACCTGGACTACCCTTGCTCATCACGGGATGGTGATTGTGCCGATTGGCTACGGCGCCCAGGAGCTGTTTGACATTTCCCAGGTGCGTGGCGGTACGCCGTACGGCGCAACCACCATTGCCGGTGGGGATGGCTCACGTCAGCCAAGCAATGAAGAACTGTCTATCGCCCGCTATCAGGGTGAATACGTCGCGGGTCTGGCCAAAAAACTGAACGGCTAACCCCCAACAGGAGGACAAGCATGCCAACTCAAGAATCCAAAGCTCACCACGTGGGCGAATGGGCAAGTTTACGCAACACCTCTCCGGAGATTGCCGAAGCTATCTTTGAAGTCGCGAAGTACGATGAAAAGCTGGCCGAGCAGATTTGGGAGGAAGGTAACGATGAGGTGCTGGTGCGCGCCTTCGAAAAAACGGATAAAGACTCGCTCTTCTGGGGCGAGCAAACCATCGAACGTAAAAACGTCTAAGCGTTTCCCCCCGCCGCAGCGGGGGGTTCTCCTTTACTTCGCCGCGTTATTCATCACCGCATTGAATTTATCGACAGGACAGAAGCCGTTCGCATCCACCGGGCAGCCTTTCAGCTCCAGGGTCACGCGCTGCGCGGGGGACTTCAGCGACAGCACGCTGGCGTTACGCAGCTGCTCTGAACTCTGGTAGACATACTCAATTTTCATCAGCTCCTGATTGGCGTTTTTGTCATGCCAGCGCTGGAAGACAATCTTGCCGCCAATCGGGGTGCGCTCCTGCTGGTCGTGCAGCTGATAGGGTTTGAAATCCAGGGCGGTGAGCAGGGAAGCAATGTTCGAATCATGCCCCACCAGCAGGGTGATCTTAGGCGCTTTCGCCTGCTCGGTGACCAGCGTTTTATCAATGTACTTCACCAGCGGCTTCGCCACGTTTTGCGCTACCTCAGTGGAGGTAAACAGCGAGTCCTGATAGCCGTTCTTCAGCTTAGACAGCACGCGCCACTGCTGGTCGGTCTTGATTTCGCCCCAGGCCACCTGATCGGCCGGGAAGCCTTCGTAATACTGCAGCGTGAACGCATCCACCAGCGAGTTACCCACCTTCAGCGGCCCGGATACGCCAGGCTCTTTTTCATAGTCGGCGCTAAAGGTATCTTTCGCGTCCGCCAGCGAGCAGACCTTTTTCTCTTTGCAGGACGGAGAATCGGCGTAGTTCGTCATTTGCTCCAGCAGCTTATAGCTTTCGGTAAGCTGCATTTTCTGCCGCTCGGACTCCATCGCCTTGAGCGCTTTTTCGCGGAATTCCGGCGAGTTATCGGTAATCACCGGATTAAAGGTCGGATCCATGGTGCCCATTTTTTCCTGATGGTGCACGGGAACGTCGCAGCCCGGGAACGCGCCGGTGATGAAGAACTGCGCGGTGGCGACGGTACGCTGCAGGCTGTTGGCGTAAGCATAAACGCTATCCGCCGCCGGGCATTCTCCCGTCTTCACCATCCCCTGCTGCGCCAGCCACTCGCGCATGTAATGGCCCATATAGACTTCCAGCACGCCGCCCTTGGTGGTGAGCTGACCGCCCGGCACCTCCCACTCCGGCCACTGCTTCGGCGTGGACTGCTCCAGCACGCTGCCGTTATTGGCGAGCGGCGCGCGCAGGTTGTGACGACTCATGATTAAAACTTGCTCCAGCTGATACCCTTCCGGCGTCTCTTGCGCCTGCACGCCAAACGTTGCTGAAATGGAACCGGCGACTGCCAGCGCGAGTAGTGCTTTTCTCATCCCTAATTCCTCAATCGTTTTAAAATGTCGCCTTCAGTGTGACAGATTGGTGACAATTTTCCGGGAAGCATTTCTCAAACTGATGATTAACGTGCTTACTGTGTGCACCAATAAGTTTTATAATAAAACCACACCCCACCGGAGAATTGACCGTGAAACGTACCCGCCTCGAAGAAAGCACCTGCCCCGTCGCCCGTTCGCTGGATATCATCGGCGACTGGTGGTCGCTGCTGATCGTGCGCGACGCGCTGCGCGGGATTAAACGCTTCGGCGAGTTCCAGAAAAGCCTTGGTATCGCCAAAAACATGCTGACCACGCGGCTAAAACTGCTGGTCGACGAAGGCATCCTCCGGCTTCAGCCCGCGTCCGACGGCAGCGCCTGGCAGGAATACGTCCTGACCGAGAAAGGTCGTGCCCTGCAAACGGTGCTGGTTGCCCTCTCCCAGTGGGGCAATGAATTTTTGTTTGCGGATAACGAATGCGGCACCGTGCTGGTCGATACCGAACAGCGCAAACCCCTGCGTAAACTGGCGCTTATCGCCGACGATGGCCGCGAACTGATGCCTGAAGAGATCGTGGCGAAACTCCCCTCCTGATAGTTCCCGACGGCAAAAGCACAAAATGCTCGCAAATATGGTTGCATTATAAAACCAAATAGCAGAGAGTTTATTCGGTTTCATCTTGAAACCAAATAACCCACTTTGCCCTGAGGTAACACACGATGACTACGCAAATCACCACCGCCCTGATTACGGGCGCCTCTTCCGGAATTGGTGCCGTTTATGCCGATCGCCTTGCCGCGCGCGGCGCTAACCTGGTGCTGGTCGCCCGTCGCGAAGATCGCCTTAAAACCCTTGCCGCCGACCTTCGCGCGCGCTACGGCGTGGCCGTCGATATTCTGGTGGCCGATCTTACCGATGAACAGGGGATCCGCGCCGTGGAAGAGGAGCTGCGCAGCAACACAGCCATTGATACGCTCATTAACAACGCGGGTACCGCCCAGATGGCGCCGTTCCTCGCAGGCGATGTGGCGCAGCATCAGGCCATTAACACCCTGAACACCACGGCGCTGATGCGTCTGACCTACGCCATCCTGCCGCGCCTGGCGCAGAACAATCGCGGCACGCTGATCAATATCGCCTCGGTGTTAGCGCTGCACGTCCGTGCCGGTAGCGCGCTCTACAGCGCCACCAAGGCGTGGGTTCTGAGCTTTACCCGTGGGTTACAGGAAGAATTTGCCGACAGCAGCGTGCGCATTCAGGCCGTGCTGCCCGCCGCCACGGCGACGGAAATCTGGAGCCATTCGGGCGTCACGGTGAACGATCTGCCGGAAGGATCGGTGATGACCACCGACGATATGGTGGATGCATCGCTGGCGGGTCTGGATCAGGGTGAACCGATCACCATCCCGCC
>NZ_QFXN01000051.1:0-11166 GCF_003144775.1 Enterobacter sp. CGMCC 5087
ACAGCGCGCGCACCGGCATTCCGGCACCGCGCTACGCAAAACAGTAGCCTAACGCTCAAGCTGGTCGCCGTACTCGCTCATCCAGGCGGCCAGCGGGGAGAGTGCGTCCTGCAGGGTTAGCCCCAGCTCGGTGATCTGATACTCCACGCGCGGGGGGATCTCCGGGTAGACCGTCCGCGTCACCAGCCCGCGCTGCTCAAACAGGCGCAGCTGCTTTGTCAGCTCTTTCTGTGTGATGGGGGCAGCGGCCCGCAGCAGATCGCCAAAGCGTACGGGCGTGTTAAAGACAATCAGGCGGTAGAGAATGGGGATCGCCCATTTACCGGAAATCAGGTTAACAAACTGCGTCATCGGGCAGGTATACGCCTCAGATTTTTTTTCACAGCACTCCTCCAGCCTTTCTGCCATAGCACACCTCTTGCCTCTTTAGTATCCATTTGGTACCTGGTTTCCTTTCGATACTAACGTTTCTATAGTGCTTTCTCCAGAGACATTTCAGGAGAAGAACATGGGTCGTTTAACAGATAAATATACGCTGATTACCGGCGGCACCAGCGGCATCGGTCTTGCCACCGCGCAGGCGTTTATCGCCGAAGGCGCGCGCGTCGCCGTGACCGGACGCAACCCGGACACCCTCGCCGAAGCAGAACGTATTCTTGGCGATAAGGCCTGGGTGATCCCGACCGATGCGGGCGATATCGCCTCGCAAAAAGCGCTGGCGGACAACCTCGCCGCCCGCTGGCCGCGCCTGGACGCGGTGTTTCTTAACGCCGGTGACGTAACGCACGCGCCGCTGGAAGCCTGGCAGGAGGATGCGTGGGACCGCCTGATGGGCATCAACCTGAAGGGGCCGTTCTTTTTAATTCAGGCGCTGCTGCCGCTGCTGAATAACCCGTCGTCGGTGATCCTCTGCGGCTCCGTGAGCGCGCGCATCGGCCTGCCCACCAGCAGCGTGTATGCCGCGAGCAAGGCTGCCCTGCTGTCGCTGGCGCGCACGCTGTCGGCGGAGCTGCTGCCGCGCGGGATCCGCGTCAACGGCCTGAGCCCCGGTCCGGTGGAAACCCCGGCGTTTACCAAAACGGGCTTAAGCGAGGAGGCGCTTAACGCGATGATGGCGGAGATCATCAAGCTGGTGCCGCTCGGCAGAATGGGCTCGACGACGGAGCTGGCAAAAGCCGCGCTCTATCTGGCGTCCGACGAGTCGAGCTACACGGTGGGAACGGAGCTGCTGGTGGACGGCGGAATGGGGAGTTTGTAACTCAAAAGGCGCTGATGCCGGTGATGATGCCGACATACAGCGCCGCCCATGCGCAGGCGGAAAGCAGGCTGACGGCGTAGACCTTGACTGCATTCAGCCTGAGCATGCCCGCCGCCAGCGGCACGATGTAGCGCAACACCGCCAGAAAACGCGACGTAAACAGCACGATGACACCGTTCTTTTGCAACTGATGCTGTACCCGCAAGAACTTATCGGCATGCTTTGAGGTGAAACGCGTGACCAGCCGGGTGTGCCCCATCAGCTGGCCGATATGGTAATTCAGCACCGAACCCGCCGTCGCCCCCAAAACTATGGCCAGCCACGCCAGTGCAGGATGCATGCTCGTCTGGCTAACGGTAATGCCCGCCAGCAGCATCACCGAGGCGGGCGGCAGCACGGAGGAGATCAGCACCGTCGATTTACTCAGCGCCATCACAAATAACAGCGCGAAAAGATGTGCCGGATACAGCGCAAAATGATTCAGCAGATTATCAAACCACGCCATTACCCTCTCCTTCGTTGATTATTTAATCCTCCATTAGAAATGAATTAACCTAAATAAACCCTCAACATTTTATTAATAAAAATCGTCTAAACCGTTCATAAACATTATTTAATTTTCTGAGCGGTAAATTTAAATAAGCGTATTATTCCTCTCGTCTTACAACGATCTCGTTATGGCGAGGCTCCTGTACAAATACACGTTATCGCTCTGGTAGGTTCGAGAGAACCGACACAGGGTAAAACAGGCACTGTCGAATCAAGGCTTTGTCAGTATAACTTCCCTCGCGGGATACGGTGTACAGTGCTGAACCCAGGACGTGGGGATCTCCTCTTCGACATGCCCTGTCTTGCTCGCCCCTGAGAGATGTTATTATTCAAAGGGAATTCACTATGTCTTACGCTATTCACAACCAGAACCTGGCATTTAATGACAGCGCCATAGCGCAATATATGAATACCGATTTTATTGTCCTCGATATTTCATTATGCGTGGCGCTGGCGCGCGAGCAATTCTTCGAAAAATTAAAGGACGACGATATTCCGTCGCATATTTTTATTGAAGACAATGGCCGCCTGGCGGGCATGATTGCCGTGCGTAAATTGCTGCAAACCGCCGATACGGTACAGCCGGTGAAATCGCTGATGATTTCGCAGTTTTTGCAGGTCAAACCGGAGGATGAACGTGCCGACGTTGCCGGACTGCTGGCGCACGGCGGCGCGGACGTGGTGCCCGTAGTCACCCACGGCAAGCTCGTCGGCTGCCTGACCGAGCGCGAAATCGCCCATCTTCTGGAAGATGACGTCACCGAAGACGCCCAGCTTCAGGGGGCGACGCTGCCGCTGGAGAAGCCCTATCTGGACACCAGCCCGTATAGCCTGTGGAAGAAACGCTCCGTCTGGCTGCTGCTGCTGTTTGTCGCGGAGGCCTACACCAGCTCGGTGATCCAGCATTTTGAAGAGGCGCTGGAGTCCGCCATCGCGCTGGCGTTCTTTATTCCGCTGCTGATCGGCACGGGCGGCAACAGCGGGACGCAGATCACCTCCACCCTGGTGCGCGCCATGGCGCTGGGGGAAGTCCGCCTGCGCGACGTTGGCCGCGTGCTGCGTAAAGAGATGACCACCTCGCTGATGATTGCCGCCACGCTCGGTATCGCCGGGTGCATTCGCGCCTGGATGATGGGGATTGGGCTGGAAATCACGCTTATCGTCAGCCTGACGCTGGTGTGCATAACGCTCTGGAGTGCGATCGTGTCGTCCGTCATTCCGATGGTGCTCAAGCGCTGCGGCATTGACCCGGCGGTCGTCTCCGCGCCGTTTATCGCGACGCTTATCGACGGCACCGGGCTGATTATCTACTTCAAGATCGCGCAATATACGCTGGGGCTGGAGTAACGCGGTCCGCCAGCTGGATCACCGCTCGCGAAAACGCCTCAATCGCCAGGGCGACATCTTCAGCCATCACCGATTCCGCCGGATGGTGGCTGACGCCCCCTTTGCAGCGCACAAACAGCATGCCGACCGGCCAGCGTTCCGCGATGGCAATCGCATCGTGGCCCGCACCGCTGGGCAGCGATAGCGAGCGCCCCTGTACCGATGTGACGGCCTCCCCCAGCACGTTTTGCAGGTGGATATCGCACGGCGTGGCGGCAATGCGGTAAAACTCCTCGGCGCTGAAGTCCAGACCGCGGCGCGAGGCGATCGCCTGCGCATGTTCCAGCAGGTCGTTAAGCAACCGATCCAGCGGCGCATCCTGCGGGCCGCGAATATCCAGCGAGAGCTGAACCTCGCCGGGGATTACGTTCACCGCCCCCGGCAGACAGCGCAGCTCGCCAACCGTCGCTACCAGGTTGCCGCCCTGCTGTCGGGTAGCGTTTTCAATGATAACCATCCACTCGGCGGCGGCGGCCAGCGCGTCCCTGCGGTGGAGCATCGGTACGGTTCCCGCGTGCCCGGCCTCGCCGGTGAAGCGGCAGTTCAGACGGCGCGCGCCGTTAATGGCTTCCACCACGCCAAGGGCGAGCGCCTCCTGCTCAAGGCATGGCCCCTGCTCAATATGCAGCTCCAGAAAGGCGCTGAAATCCTCCTGACGGCGCGCGGCATGCAGCACGCGGGCAGGATCGAGCCCCACCAGGGTCATCGCCTGCGCCACGCTGATCCCGCTGGCGTCGGCTTTTTCCAGCCAGCCCTGCGGCCAGGTGCCCGTCAGCCCCCGGCTGCCTAACAGCGTAATGCCGAAGCGGGTTCCCTCTTCGTCGCAAAAGCCGACAATCTCGATGGCCTGCGCCAGATGCACACCCTGCTGGTGCAGGCTGTCCACCACCTCAATGGCGGTAAGCACCCCAAGCATGCCGTCGTAGCGCCCGGCATTGCGCACGGTATCGAGATGCGAGCCGAGCAGCACCGCCTGCGCCCCTTCCTGCGCGCCCTCATAGCGTCCACAGATGTTGCCTACGCTGTCCTGCCAGACGGTCATTCCCGCCTGGCTCATCCACTGCCCCACCAGCTGGTTGGCCTGCAGATGCTGGGTGGAGAGATAGACCCTCGTCAGCGCATCCGGGGTTTCGCTGATGGCGGCCAGCGCGTCGGCGCGGGCCATCACCCGTTCTGCCGCCGGGCTCATTGCGGCGTCTCGCGGTGATAGTGGTCCCACGCGGCCTGCATGGCGGCCCCCTGCGTGGTGGAGAATTTCAGGTAGTTCAGCACCGACTCCAGCGCGCTCAGGGTGGTCATCACGCAGTCTTTGCGCGCGTTGTAGCCCATGGTGCCGATGCGCCACACTTTGCCGTGCAGCGGGCCAAACGAGGTGCCGATTTCAATCCCGAAATCCTCCAGCATCAGCTTACGCACCTGGTCGCCGTTGACGCCCTGCGGGATAACCACGCCCAGCACGTTGTTCATCTTGTGCTTCAGGTCGCCAAAGGTCTCCAGCCCCATCGCCTGAATGCCCTTCAGCAGCGCATCGCCGTGCAGCTTATGGCGCGCGATGCCGTTATCCAGCCCTTCCTGCAGGATCAGCCGCGCGCACTCGCGGGCGCCAAACAGCGCGGTGGTGGCTTCGGTATGGTGGTTAAGACGCTCCGGCCCCCAGTAGTCCATCACCATGCCGAGATCGAAATAGTTGGAGTAGATCATCTCCTCGTCGCCGTCGCGGTGGGCGTCGGTGCGGATGCCTTCCTCAACGCATTTGCGGCGGCGGATCGCCTCCTCCATGCGCGCGCTCAGGGTGATCGGCGAGGTGCCAGACGGGCCGCCGAGACACTTCTGCATCCCGGCCGAGACGGCGTCCAGCCCCCAGGCGTCGGTCTCCAGCGCGTTACCGCCGAGCGACGCGGTGGCGTCGGTGTAGAACAGCACGTCGTAGCGGCGGCAGATCGCGCCCAGCTCGGCAAGCGGCTGCAGCATGGTGGTGGAGGTGTCGCCCTGCACGGTCAGCAGCAGGCGCGGACGAATACGCTTAATCGCATCCTCTACCTGGTCCGGGGTAAACACCTCGCCCCACGGCACCTCGATGGTATGCACCTCCGCGCGGCAGCGGCGGGCAATTTCGCACAGCAGATGACCAAAGCGGCCAAAGACCGGCACCAGCACCTTATCTCCCGGGCGGATGGCGGAGACCAGAATGGCTTCAATTCCCGCGCGGGAGGTGCCGTCTACCAGCATCGTCCAGCGGTTCTCGGTGCGGAACACCCCGCGATAGAGCACCATCACCTCGTTCATGTAGTGGGTCATGGCCGGATCGTACTGGCCGATCAGCTGGCTCGACATGGCGCGCAGCACGCGCGGGTCGGCGTTGATCGGGCCCGGCCCCATCAGCAGGCGCTGGGGCGGGTTGATTTGCGGAAAGCGTGCGATATCCATTTGTCAGTCCTTATCAGTTGAGGCCGCGCACGGAGGAGATGAACTGCTTCAGTTCCGTGGTCTGCGGGTTGGCGAACAGCGTTTTGCTGTCGCCCTGCTCCCAGACTTTCCCCTGGTGCATAAACACCACGCGGTCGCCCACTTCGCGGGCAAAATTCATTTCATGGGTAACCAGTATGAGCGTCATCCCCTCGGCCGCCAGCTGCTCCAGCACCTTGAGCACTTCGCCCACCAGCTCCGGGTCGAGCGCGGAGGTGATCTCGTCGCAGAGTAAAACTTTAGGCGACATCGCCAGCGCGCGGGCAATCGCCACGCGCTGCTGCTGGCCGCCGGAGAGGCTCGACGGGTAGTAATCCAGACGATCGCCTAAGCCCACTTTCTCCAGCATGCGCTGCGCCAGCTCGCGGCATTCGGCGGCGCTTTTCTTCAGCACCCGACGCGGGGCGAGCATCACGTTTTCCAGCGCCGTCATGTGTGGGAACAGGTTGAAGCTCTGAAACACCATCCCGACCGAGCGGCTGATTTCACGCGCCTGAGAATCCCGGTCGGTAATGGTCATGCCACCCAGCTTGATGCTGCCGTCCTGATAGCTTTCCAGGCCGTTAATGCAGCGCAGCAGCGTGCTTTTGCCCGATCCGCTGCGCCCGATAATGGAGATTACCTGGCCCATGTCGATATCCAGATCGACGCCCTTGAGCACGTGGTTATCGCCGTAGTACTTCTGCACCTGATTAATGGTGATGAGAGGCATTGAATTTCGTCTCCAGATAGCGGCTGTAGCGCGACAGCGGATAACACAGAATAAAGTAGCCGAGCGCCACCAGCGCAAAGACCTTAAACGGCTGATACGTCACGTTGGTCAGCATGGTCCCGGCCTTGGTCAGCTCGATAAAGCCGATAATCGACGCCAGCGCGGTGCCTTTGATCACCTGAACGGCAAAGCCGACCGTCGGGGCGATGCCGATGCGCAGCGCCTGCGGGGCGACCACGCGAAACAGGGTCTGGCCGAAGGTCAGCCCCAGACAGCGCGACGCTTCCCACTGCCCTTTCGGCAGGGCGCGAATGCTGCCGTTCCAGATATCGAGCAGAAACGCGCTGGTGTAGAAGGTGAGCGCCAGCGAGGCGGCGGTCCAAGGCGAAACGTCGATGCCGAACAGCGCCACGCCGAAGAAGGCCAGGAACAGCTGCATCAGCAGCGGCGTGCCCTGAAACAGCTCAATATAGCCGCGGATGATGCGCCTGACCGTGCGCCCGCCCGTGAGGCGCAGCAGCAGGAGCGGCAGCGTCACCGCCGCGCCGCCGACGAAGGCCACCAGCGACAGCAGTACCGTCCAGCGCCCGGCCAGCAGCAGGTTGCGAATAATGTCCCAGTCGGTAAAGGTGGTCATCATGCCTGCACCCCCAGCCATTTGCGTCCCGCCGCCATCATCAGCTGGCGCAGGGTAATCGACAGCGCTAAGTAAATCCCGGTTGTCACCAGATAAACCTCAAAGCTCAGAAACGTTCTGGACTGGATCAGGTTGGCGGCGAAGGTCAGCTCTTCATACGAGACCTGCGACACCACCGACGAGCCGAGCATCACGATGATGCACTGGCTCACCAGCGCTGGGTAAATGCGCTGCAGCGCGGGCGGCAGTACCACGCGGATAAAGGTCTGCAGGCGGGTCAGCCCCAGCACGCGTCCGGCTTCCCACTGCCCTTTCGGCGTGACCTGAATGCCCGCGCGGATAATCTCGGTGCTGTAGGCGCCCAGGTTTACCACCATGGCCAGCAGCGCCGCTTCCCCCGCCGTCATCTTCAGCCCAAGATTCGGCAGGCCGAAGACGATGAAAAACAGCTGCACCACAAACGGCGTGTTGCGGATGATTTCCACGTACGCGCCCCAGATCCGGCTGAACCAAGTGGTGCGTCCGCTGCGGATCGCCGCCCCGAAGATCCCTATCGCCAGCCCGCCGACGGTGGCCATCACCGTCAGCTGAACGGTGATCCACAGCCCCGCCAGCAGCTCCGGCCAGTACGGCCAGAGCGCGGAGAAATCAAGTTGCTCAGTCATCGGCTCAGGCGCCAAGGTTGGCCGGCAGCGGGGCCTTCAGCCACTGTTCAGACAGGCCGTTCAGCGTGCCGTCCTTGATGCCCTGCTCAATCAGCGCGTCCACTTTTGCCTTCAGGGCCGGTTCGTTTTTCTTCAGGCCAATAAAGCACGGCGAATCTTTCAGCATAAAGCTCGGCACCGGGGCTTTATCCGCGTTCTGGCGCGAAATGGCCGCCACCACGAGGTTGCCGGTTGCCACGTACTGCACCTGTCCGGAGAGATAGGCGGAGAGCGTGGTGTTGTTATCTTCGTAGCGCTTCACGTCCGCGTCTTTCGGCGCCAGGCTGGTCAGCACCATGTCCTCCACCGCCCCGCGCGTCACGCCGATGGTTTTTCCGCTCAGCGCCGCGGCGTCCTTCAGCTCGGCCCCTTTCGGACCAAACACGCCGAGGAAGAACGGCGCGTAGGCGCGGCTGAAGTCGATTACCTTCTCGCGCTCCGGGTTTTTACCGAGGCTGGAAATGACCAGATCCACCTTATCGGTTTGCAGGTACGGCACGCGGTTGGCGCTGGTCACCGGCACCAGCTGCAGCTTGAGCTTCATCTGTTTGGCCAGATAGCGCGCCATGTCGATGTCATAGCCCTGCGGCTGCAGGTCGGTCCCCACCGAGCCAAACGGCGGGAAGTCCTGCGGAACGGCAATGCGAATGGTGCCGCGCTTCTCGATATCCTTAAGCTGGTCAGCCTTTGCCGGCAGCTGTGTGAAAAGACATGCGGCCCCGGCCAGTGCAATCAACAATTTTTTCATGGTGCTTCCCCGTAACGTTAACATGAAACAAAAGATTCTTTGAATGTGATTTTGCAACTAATGTGCCAGATAGGGCGAAGCGGGGAATATTCTTGTAAAGCCTGATAAAACGCGGACTGGTCGAAAAAACCTGCGTTTTCCCGACCCGCCACATGCACCATTTCAATGCAAAGCACCAGCCTGATGCCCCATTATCGTTGTTCGAGTTCGTCCAGCTGCTGGTAGAGGGAGGCAATTTCGTGAATACGCGGACGGCCTTTATCGAGAATTTCATGCAGGAAGGCGTTTGCCAGCAGGTTGATCAGGCTGTTGACCGAGGAGTAGCTGTCATAGGCCGAGACGCTGTCCAGCGGGGCGCAGAGCTGCCAGCTCGCCAGCGGAAACAGGCTGTGCGCCTGCGGCTCGCACATCAGCAGCACCGGAATGCCGCTGCTCTGAAGCTGCTGCATCAGCGGGCGGATGATGCGCGGGCGGCGGCGAAAGGCCATCATGACCACCAGATCGTCCGGCGTTAAATCCACCAGCTCCTCGCTCAGGCTCTGCCCCGGCTGCGGCAGGACCAGCACCTGACCGCGCGCCTGCAGCAACTGCTGACGCAGGTGCAGCGCCGCCGGATAGGCGTTACGCATGCCGATAATGACGATGCGCCGCGCCTTCACCATGCAGGCCATGGCGTCGGCAAACTGCTGCGCGTCGAGGGCATTGACCCACTGGGTCAGGTTCGCCATCTCCTGCTTATAGTGGCGCGCCAGAAGCGTATTGCCCTGCACCGCGTCGCGGTTATCGGTGAGCGGCATCCCGCTCTGGCGCAGGGTGCGCAGCTCGTCGCGCATGTCCTTGTATTTCTCATAGCCCAGACGCTTAAACAGACGGCTGACCGTGGCTTTCGACACCCCGCTCAGCTGCGCCAGCTCGGCGCTGTTGTAGCTAATCAGGTCATCAAAATGGTCGAAAATAAAGTCCGCCACCCGCTGCTCCTGCGGCGACAGCGACGGGTACTGTGCTTTCAGACGTTCATCCAGTTGTTCCATAGCGCCTCTGTAACTTTTGTTTCATCACATTGTACCTTTTATTATGCGTATTCATTATACGTGCCAGTTTACTGAAACTTTTTTTTCAGAACTGGAACAGCTTTTGCAGCACCTTGTGACTTTCAGGGTTACGAGGACGCTTTATGCAAAGTAATGTCTCCACGCACGGCATGGCCGTTGCGCCCCACCATCTTGCCAGCCAGAGCGCGCTGGCGGTACTGCGCGAAGGCGGCAGCGCGATAGAGGCGATGGTCGCCGCGGCGGCCACCGTTGCCGTGGTTTACCCGCACATGAACGGGCTGGGCGGCGATGGCTTCTGGCTTATCGTGCCGCCGGAAGGCGAACCTGTCGCCATTGATGCCAGCGGCGCGGCGGGATCGCGCGCAACGCTCGCCGCCTACGACGGGCTGGCGCATATTCCCCACCGCGGCCCCCGCGCGGCGCTGACCATCGCCGGCACGGTGAGCGGCTGGGACGAGGCGCTGAAGGTCTCGCGCGAGATGACCGGCAAGGCGCTGCCGCTGGCCCGCCTGCTGGCCGACGCCATTGACTATGCGCAGAACGGCACGCCGGTCACGGCCTCGCAGGCCCATGCCACGGCCAGCAAATTCGACGAGCTGAAGGACATCCCCGGCTTCGCGGAAACCTGGCTGGTGGACGGCAAGCCGCCGCAGGTCGGGAGCCGCTTTTACCAGCCCGCCATGGCCACGACGTTGACGCGCCTGGCGGAGGACGGTCTGGACAGCTTTTACCGCGGCCCGCTGGCGGACGTGCTGGCGCACGGCATGGAGACGCTGGGCCTGCCCGTGACGCTGGCCGATTTGCGCACGCACGTCGCCCGGCGCACCGCGCCGCTGAGGCTGCAGCATCAGCAGGGGGAGATCTTTAACCACGCCCCGCCGACGCAGGGGCTGGTCTCGCTGGCGATACTCGGCATCACCGACCGCCTGAATATGGCGGAGGCCGACGACGCCGACACCATTCACCGCATCGTTGAAGCCACCAAGCTGGCCTTTGGCCTGCGCGATGCCCACATCACCGACCCGCGCGAGCTGAAAACCGATATTCAGGGTCTGCTGGATCCCGCCGCCCTGCAGGCGCTTGCCGACAGGGTTGACGACGGACGCGCCGCGCCGTGGGGCACCGGAAAAGGCCCCGGCGATACGGTGTGGATGGGAGTGATGGACAGCAGCGGGCTTGCCGTGTCGTTTATCCAGAGTATCTATCACGAGTTCGGCAGCGGCGTGGTGCTGCCCGACACCGGCATCGTCTGGCAGAACCGGGGGGCATCGTTCAGCCTCGATCCCGATAGTCTTCTGGCCCTCGCGCCGGGCAAGCAGCCCTTCCATACCCTGAACCCGGCGGCGGCGCGTCTTAAGGACGGGCGCGTGATGGTCTACGGATCGATGGGCGGCGACGGCCAGCCGCAAACCCAGGCCGCGCTCTTTACCCGCTACGCGATTCAGGGCGTGCCACTGCAGGAGAGCATTTCCCGCCCGCGCTGGCTGCTGGGGCGCACCTGGGGACAAACCTCGGACACGTTAAAGCTGGAAGGACGCTTTAGCGCTGAGACGGTCTCACGGCTTCAGGCGCTCGGACACGAGGTGGAAATCTTCCCTGACTTCAGCGAAGCGATGGGCCACGCGGGCGCGATTGTCCGCCACCCCAACGGGCT
>NZ_QFXN01000052.1:0-59471 GCF_003144775.1 Enterobacter sp. CGMCC 5087
TCGAAGGGGCATTTGACCCGCGCAGCAACGGCGCGGCCGCCGGATTTTGAGGAGAAAACAATGACGACACAACAACCCGACTGGCAGGCGTATCTGGCGCAAATGGAGTCCGTGCTCGGCGTGACGCTGGACGATGCCCGCCGCGCCGAGCTGCAGGTGCAGTTCAGCCGCATTGCAAACATGGCCGCCCCGCTGATGTCGCTGCCGCTCGACGACCGTCTGGAGATCGCAGGAGTGTACAAAGCATGAGGCTACACGAGATGAGTATCAGCGCGATCCAGCATGCTCTGGGCGCGGGCGAGCTGAGCGCTCGCGAGATTGCCAGCCAGACGCTGGAGGCGATTGCGCGCGTGAATCCGCAGATCGGTGCCTGGACCGCCGTGACGGAAGAACGCATGCTCGCCGAAGCCGACAATATTGATACCCTGCGACGGGAAAAGCGTCCCCTGCCGCCGCTGGCGGGCGTGCCTTACGCGGTTAAAAATCTGTTCGACGTTGCCGGCCACACCACCCTTGCAGGGGCAGAGCTGTTCAGCCAGCGCCCCGCCGCGGCCGCTGACAGCTTCGCGGTGCGCCAGCTGCGCAGCGCGGGCGGGCTGCTGACCGGGATGGTGAACATGGACGCCTACGCCTACGGCTTCACGACCGAAAACAGCCACTACGGCACCACACGTAACCCGCACGATCTGGCGCGCATTGCGGGCGGGTCGTCCGGCGGCTCGGCCGCCGCCGTAGCCGCCGGGCTGGTGCACTTTTCGCTCGGCACCGACACCAACGGCTCGATTCGCGTTCCGGCCTCCCTGTGCGGCATCTACGGCCTGAAGCCCACCTTTGGCCGCCTGTCGCGATCCGGCAGCCATCCGTTTGTCGCGAGCCTGGATCATATCGGCCCCTTCGCCCGCCGCGTGTGCGACCTGGCGTCCGTGTATGATGCGCTGCAGGGACGGGATACCAGCGACGGTTTTCAGGCCGAGTGCTCCCGGGAACAGACGCGCCCCCTGCTCGATCGCGGGCTTGATGGCCTGCGCTGCGCGGTGCTCGGCGGCTATTTCACCACCTGGTGCGACGCAGACGCCAGAGACGCCGTGGCGCGGGTGGCGAAGGCGCTCGACGTGCAGGATGAGCTGCAGTTCCCTGATGCCGAGCTGGCGCGCTCCGCGGCGTTTATCATCAGCGCCTCCGAAGGGGGAAATCAGTACCTGCCCGCGCTTCGCCGCGAGCCCGAGCGTTTTGAACCGCACTCTCGCGAACGCCTGCTGGCCGGGGCGATGATCCCCTCCGCCTGGTACATTCAGGCCCAGCGGTTTCGCGCGCACGCCCGGCAGGCGTTTAAAACCCTGTTCGCGCAGGCCGACGTGCTGATCGCCCCGGCGACGCCGCGCAGCGCGACGCTCGCGGGTGAGCAGACCATGGAGATTAACGGCCAGCCGCTCCCCATTCGCGCCAGCATGGGGATGCTGACCCAGCCGATTTCATTTCTGGGCCTGCCCGTGACCACCGTTCCGCTGCGCACCGCCCAGGGTGCGCCGATTGGCCTGCAGCTGATTGCCGCGCCGTTTAACGAGCAGGCCTGCCTGCGCGTAGCGCGCGTGCTGGAAGAGAGTGGGATCGCCGACGCGCGTCCGGCGGAGGTGGCCGCATGATGAATCACGATGACATTAACCTGCCGTGGGTAGTTGCCGAGGTGACCGCCGCGTTTTACCGCTATGAAGACGCGCTGGTGAGCAACAACGTTGCGGTGCTGGACGAGCTGTTCTGGCACGACAAAAACACGGTGCGTCTGGGGGCGGGTGAAAACCTGTATGGGATTGATGAAATCCGCGCCTTTCGCGCGGCGCGCCCCGCCGCCGGGCTGCAGCGGACGCTGCGTCACACCGTGATTACCACCTTCGGGGAGGATTATGCCGTGTGCAGCACCGAGTTTACCCGCGAGGGCACGGATCGCATTGGCCGCCAGCAGCAGACGTGGGTGCGGTTTGCCTACGGGTGGCGGATCGTGGCGGCGCAGGTGAGTTTGATGTCGTAGTCGTAGGCCGGGTAAGGCGCAGCCGCCACCCGGCAAAACATCGCACACTTACTTCTTAAACGGATGCACATCCCGCCAGTGGTCGGCAATCTGCTGGCGGGTACAGACCCACACCCGCTCGTGCTGCTGCACGTAATCCAGGAAACGCTGCAGCGCGCGAAACCGCCCCGGCCGCCCCAGCAGGCGGCAGTGCATGCCGATGGACATCATCTTCGGCGCGCGTTCCCCCTCTTCGTACAGCACGTCAAAACTGTCCTTCAGGTAGGTATAAAACTGCTCGGCGGTGTTAAACCCCTGCGCGGTGGCGAAGCGCATGTCGTTAGCATCCAGCGTGTATGGCACAATCAGGTGTGGTTTACGGGTGCCGTCGCTGCAGGCCACTTCCGTCCAGAAGGGCAGATCGTCGCCGTAGTAGTCGCTGTCATAGTCGAAACCGCCGTGCTCCACCACCAGCTGGCGGGTGTTGGGGCTGTCGCGCCCGGTGTACCAGCCCGTCGGTGGCTTGCCAAACAGATCGGTCAGTACATGCACCGCTTTCTGCAGATGCTCGCGCTCCTGGCTGATATCCATATTCTGATAATGGATCCAGCGCCAGCCGTGGCTAACCACGTCGTAATCCGCCGCTTTGATCGCCTCAACAATATCCGGGTGACGCGCCAGCGCCATCGCCACGCCAAAGACCGTCAGCGGCAGGCCGCGCTTTTGAAATTCACTGTGGATCCGCCAGAATCCGGCGCGGCTGCCGTATTCGTAGAGGGAGTCCATCGACATGTGTTTATCAGGGTAGCTGGCCGCGCCGATAATGTCCGACAGGAACTGCTCTGAACCGGCATCCCCGTGCAGAACGTGGTTTTCCGCCCCTTCTTCATAATTGAGCACAAACTGCACGGCGACGCGCGCCTGATTCGGCCACCTCGCGTGCGGCGGGTTGCCCGCGTAGCCGCGCAGATCCCGCGGGTAATCCTGTTCAAAAAGCGCCATTACGTCTCCCCTCATCTTCAAAATGGATTCAGTGCCTGAAACTGTCCGCTTAACGCTTTTTTCTCCGGGAACGCCAGATCCCCGTGCTTGCTGGTCGACAGCCCCAGCGCCACCAGCGATTCCACCATCTTCACCGCCGCGCTGACGCCGTCGATGACCGGCACGCGCAGCTCGCGCGTCAGCTCCTGCGCCAGCGTCGCCATGCCGCCGCAGCCCAGCACGATGGCGCCGCAGCCGTCCTCCTTCAGCGCCTGTATACAGCGCGCACGCACCTTCTCCTGCGCCAGACCGCTGCCGTCTTCCAGCGCCAGCACCGGGAGATCGATAGCGTGCAGCGCCGCGCAGCGATCGTGAAAGCCATACTGGTGCAGCAGATGGCGGGCAATAATCAACGTGCGCGGCAGCGTGGTGACCACCGAAAAGCGCGTCGCCACCAGCGTCGCCATATGCATGGCGGCTTCCGCAATGCCTATAACCGGCCCCTGCGCCAGCTCGCGCGCCGCCAGCAGGCCCGGATCGCCAAAGCAGGCGATGACGTGACCATCCACGCCCTGCTCTCTGCCGAGCTTAACCTGTTCGAGAACCCCCACGGCGGCGATGGCCTCATCAAAGTGGCCTTCTATAGACGGCACGCCCGCGCTCGGGCAGACCGCGAGGATCTCCGTTCCCGGCGCCGCCACCGCGCGGGCCGCCGCGCCGATGGTTTCCGTCATCGCGAGGCTGGTGTTGGGGTTAATCACTTGTATACAGACAGAGGACATTACGACTCCTTGTGGCCGGCAAACAGCCGGGCAAAATCAGGCAGGCACTCGCCCGCCCGCTCGAAGCAGAGGCTGGCGACGATATGTTCAAAATGGTGCATTAAGGCATCGCTTAGCGGCTGGAGCGCCTTCTGGCGCAGCAGATCCACAAGCTGTTCGTGATCGTTGCAGCGGCACCCCTGACGCCACGGCGCGCCCCAGGTGGCAATCACCAGCGACGAGCGCTGGCTCAGGCCGGTCACCATTTCCGTCAGCACCTGGTTGCCGGAGATGGCCTGCAGCTGAATGTGGAAATTGGCGGAGTGGCGAATTGCCGCCGGGCCGTCGTACGCCTCGTGCGCCTGCTGCTCCTGGCGAATAATGGCTTCCAGGGCGGCAAGGTGCGGCGGCTGGCAGCGGGCCAGCACGTCTGGCAGGTTTGCGACCTCCAGCAGGGCGCGGGTGCGGAAGATGTGCTGCGCCTCTTCCACCGTCGGGCTGGCAACGTGTGCACCACGCTTGGGCGTTAAGGTGACCATTTGCACAGCGGCGAGTCGTTGAAGCACCTTGCGGATGCCCGTGCGGCTTACGCCAAACACCTCGGCCAGCGCCTCTTCCGGCAGTTTGCTCCCCGGCAGCAGCTGATGTTCGACAATCGCGGTCATCAGCGCCTGAAAGATCGATTCATCTTTGTCATGCAGGTCTGGCGCTGTCTGCAGGGCATTTATGTTGTTCATTCACCACTCCGTCTTTTACTCTTCGTTATCGAATCGTATACATAAAAATAAAATATTGCATACAAGATTTATTATTTTGGCCTGGATCCTGCAACACCGTCTGCACTCCCGCTTAACGGGTTTTCATTCACAGGAGCAGGTTTCATGCCAAACAGTCAAAACGCGCAGCAGGGTACGGCCGCTGATTCCGGTGCGGTTTACAGCCCACGTCTTTGCAATGAGGATCTGGCACCGACGCGTGACCAGAACTGGAGCTGGTACAACATTTTTTCGTTCTGGATGTCGGACGTTCACAGCATGGGGGGTTATGTTGTCGCCGCGAGCTTCTTTACGCTCGGGCTGGCAAGCTGGCAGGTTCTGCTTTGCCTGCTGGTGGGAATTTGCATCGTGCAGCTGTGCGCCAACCTGGTGGCCAAACCGAGCCAGATGGCGGGCGTGCCCTATGCGGTGATCAGCCGTCAGGCGTTTGGCGTCTTCGGAGCCAATATTCCGGCGGTGATCCGCGGGCTGATTGCCTTCGCGTGGTACGGTATTCAGACCTATCTGGCCGCCAACGCCCTGATGCTGGTGGCGCTGAAGTTCTGGCCGTCGCTCTCTTCGCTTACCACAGGCGCGTTCCTGGGCCTGTCGCATCTCGGCTGGATCTGCTTTGCCATTATGTGGGTACTGCAGGCGATGGTTTTCTGGCACGGCATGAACGCCATCAAGCGCTTTATTGATATCGCCGGTCCGGCGGTCTACGTGGTGATGCTGGCCCTCGCAGGCTGGATTGTATACAAGACCGGTTTTGACGGCATTTCCTTCACCCTCGCCAGCAAATCCCTGAGCGCGGGCGAGCAGACCTGGCAGATGATCACCGCGACCGCGCTGGTGGTGTCTTACTTCTCCGGCCCGCTGCTCAACTTCGGCGACTTCTCCCGCTACGGCAAAAGCATGGGCGAGATCCGCCGCGGCAACCGCTGGGGCCTGCCGTTTAACTTCCTGCTGTTCTCCATCGTCACCGTGGTGATTGTCTCCGGCACCCAGTCGCTGTTTGGACGCATGATCACCGACCCGATCGAAACCGTCAGCCGCGTGGGCAACGATCTGGCCGTGGCGATTGGCCTGCTGACGATGATCACCGCCACCATCGGGATCAACATCGTCGCGAACTTTGTCTCCCCGGCGTTTGATTTCTCTAATTGCTCGCCGCAGAAAATCAGCTTCCGCACCGGGGGCATGATTGCCGCCGTCGGCTCGATCCTGCTCACCCCGTGGAACCTGTTCAACTCGCCGGAGCTTATCCACTACACCCTGGACGTGCTCGGGGCGTTTATCGGCCCGCTGTTCGGCATTCTGATTGCCGACTTCTACCTGATTAAGCGCGGCAAGGTGTCGGTTGACGATCTGTTCGACGACACGCCAAAGGGCAAATACTGGTACCGCAACGGCTTTAACCCGAAAGCCATCGGCGCGCTGATCCCGTCCGTTGCCGTGGGCCTGGTGATTAGCTTCATCCCGGCCCTGCATGAGGTGGCGAACTTCAGCTGGTTTATCGGCGTCTTCCTCGGCGGCGTGACCTACCGCTGGCTGGCGCGGGAAGATCGCGAGACGGCGGGCGCGACGTCGTTCAGCTCCCGCGTGGCAACGCAAAAAGAGTAAACCCCCTCCTTCCGGCCGCAGCTTAGCTGCGGCCCGTTCATTCTGGCACCGTTCTTGCTGCGCCTTCTCACCCCGCTACGCAAACACTAAGGCAGGAACCATGATGGATTACCAGACAGCGATCCGCGGCGCATTTTTTGATATTGCCCAGGCCTGCGACAGCGCAGACGCGATTGCCCAACACGCGCGCTACCTTGAGGACGGGCTGCTGTTTATACAGAGCGGGAAAATTCTGGCGCACATGCCGTGGCAGGAGGGTGAGCAGTATCTTGACCCCCACAAGGGCTACACCGACCTGCGCGGCAGGCTGCTGTTGCCCGGTTTTGTCGACACCCACGTCCATTATCCGCAAACGGAGATGATCGGCGCCTTTGGCGAACAGCTGCTGGAGTGGCTGACCACCTATACGTTCCCGGTGGAGAGCCAGTTTTCCGATGAAGCCTACGCGAAAGAGATCGCCGAATTTTTCATTCAGCAGCTGGTGAGCAACGGCACCACCACCGCGCTGGTGTTTTGCACGCTGCATCCGGAATCGGTAGAGGCGCTGTTTACCGAAGCCCTGCGCCTGAACATGCGCCTTATCGCCGGAAAGGTGATGATGGACAGACACGCGCCGGACTATCTCAGCGAAGACGCGAAGCAGAGCTACCGGCAGACGCGCGAGCTGATCCAGCGCTGGCACCACCGGGGACGCTTGGGGTATGCCATTACCCCGCGCTTTGCGCCGACCTCATCCCCCGAGCTGCTCGCCGCGGTCAGCCTGCTCAGAGAAGAGTTCCCGGATACCTGGATGCAGACCCACCTGAGCGAAAATCCCAACGAAGTGGCCTGGGTGAGCGACCTCTGGCCGGAGCACGAGCGCTATCTGGACGTGTATCACCACTACGGCCTGACCGGCGAGCGCAGCGTGTTTGCCCACGCGATTCACCTTCACCACAGCGAGTGGCAGTGCCTGCACGACACCGGTTCGGCGGTGGCGTTTTGCCCCACCTCTAACCTGTTTCTCGGCAGCGGGCTGTTTCGCCTGCCCGCCTGCTGGCAGCACAGGGTGCGGATGGGCATCGGCACCGACGTCGGTGCGGGAACCACCTTCAGCATGCTGCGTACCCTGGGGGAGGCCTACAAGGTCGGCCAGCTTCAGAGCTACCGCCTGCGCGCCAGCGAGGCCTTTTATCACGCCACGCTGGGCGGTGCGCACGCCCTCAGGCTCGACGATAAGATTGGCAACTTCGCGCCCGGCAAAGAGGCGGATTTCGTGGTTATCGACCCTGACGTGACGCCGCTGCAGCGCCTGCGCAATCGCCGCTGCCAGGATATCTACGAGCAGCTTTTTGTGCTGATGACCCTCGGCGACGAGCGCAACATCAGCGAGACCTGGGTCAACGGCGAGCGGGTGTGGTCAACTGCCCCGGTAGGTTGACCACCCGCCGGGCGCAATCACAAACGGCAGGTGGAAATGTTCGTCTGCCGTTTCTCCCGTCACAAAATCAATTTGCGCGCAGGGCCAGATCGTGTCGCGACCGGTTTCGCTAAACCACGCGCCGATCTCCGCCACCAGCCGATAGCGGCCTGCGGGCAGAGAGGGAACGAACGCGGCGATGCGCCCCTGGGCGTTGGTCACGCCCGTGGCCAGCGTGTTCCCGTCCTGTTGTAGATGAACCGTCACGCCCTCTGCGGGTTTGCCCGTCGAGATATCCAGAATATGGGTGCTAAGTGTGCTCATTCGCTAATGACTCCTTCCAGCCGTAGCAGCGTAATTTCCCGCAGCTGTTCCAGCGCTGCACGGACTTCCTGCGCGTCGCTGTTCTCCAGCCGCGCGTGCAGCGCCTGTAAAATCTCCTCGCCGCTGCGGCCCTTCGCGCGGATCAGAAACACGCGTCCGAAGCGGGCCTCGTAGCGGGCATTGCCCTCGCGCAGCGCCCGGGCAAGGGCAGCATCGCCTTCATTCACCGCGCCCTGCTCCTGGCGCGACAGCGCCGCCTCCGCCTGTGAACCTGCGGGCTTTTCCCCGATGCGCGGATGGGCGCTCAGGGCCTGCACCAGCGCCGCTTCGTCCCAGTTTTGCGTCAGCGCGTTTGCCGTACTGAACAATTCGTCCCGGCTGGCGTATGGCCGCCCCAGCGCCAGCGCATCGGCCCAGCCGGGGAGCGCCACGCAGGGATGAATCAGCGCTAACGCCTTTTCGTGAGGAAGATGATTGAAGTCGTGCAGTGCGATCATAGCGTCTCCTTTATTGTCTTCCTTCGGGTATTGCACAAACCACGCCACTCTGAGCGCGGGCGTGAAACAGTCGATTCCACAAGGTCGACCAGGAAATTTTTGATTCAAAAAAAGGCACGCTCACCGCGTTTGCGCACCTTAGCAGTGCAAACGTCTCCCTCACAACGCCGTTTTCGCCACTCTGCAGCCTGGTACGCAAATTGCTGAATGTCTTTACACCCTGCAAAAGGAGAGAAGCATGAGAGCAATCGTCATTGGTGCGGGTATTGGCGGCCTGAGCGCCGCCGTCGCGCTGAAGAAAGCGGGCATCGACTGTACCGTGTTTGAAGCCGTCAAAGAGATCAGGCCCGTCGGGGCGGCCATCTCCATCTGGCCTAACGGCGTGAAATGCATGCAGCACCTCGGCATGGGCGACATCATCGAGACGTACGGCGGTCCGATGCGTTTTATGGCCTACAAGGATTACCGGCGCGGCGACACCCTGACCCGCTTCAGCCTTGCCCCGCTGGTTGAGCGTACCGGCGGGCGTCCCTGCCCCGTCTCGCGCGCCGAGCTTCAGCGCGAAATGCTGGACTTCTGGGGGCGCGATAAGGTGCAGTTCGGCAAGCGCGTCGAACGCGTCCATGAAGACGACGCGGGCGTGAACGTGACCTTCACCGACGGCACCACGGCAGCCGGCGATTTTCTGATTGCCGCCGACGGCAGCCACTCCGCCGTGCGCCCGTACGTGCTGGGGTATACCCCGGAGCGCCGCTACTCCGGGTACGTGAACTGGAACGGGCTGGTGAAGATTGACGAAGAGATCGCCCCGGCGCACCAGTGGACCACCTTCGTTGGCGAAGGCAAACGCGTGTCGCTGATGCCCGTCTCCGGCGGACGCTTCTACTTCTTTTTTGACGTACCGCTGCCCGCGGGCCTGGCGGAGGATCGCACCACCCTGCGCGCCGACCTTACGGGCTACTTCCGCGGCTGGGCGCCGCCGGTGCAGAAGCTTATCGCGGCGCTGGATCCTGAAACGACCAACCGCATTGAAATCCACGACATTGAGCCGTTCGACAGCCTGGTGCGCGGCAACGTCGCGCTGCTCGGCGATGCCGGACACAGCACCACGCCGGATATCGGCCAGGGCGGCTGTGCGGCGATGGAAGACGCCGTGGTGCTGGGAGAATGCCTGCGAGAAAACCACAACATCACGCTGGCGCTGCGGCAGTACGAGGCGCTGCGCTGCGACCGGGTGCGCGACCTGGTCCTGAAGGCCCGTAAGCGCTGCGACATCACCCACGGGAAAGACATGGCGTTGACGCAGGCCTGGTATCAGGAGCTCAAAGAGGAGACCGGCGAGCGCATCATCAACGGTCTGTGCGAGACCATTCAGGGCGGCCCGTTAGGCTGAACGTAAGAGGGATAACGATGAACAGAGAACCGACTCCACCCGCCCACTGCACGTTTGAGCCAGAGGACTGGCTGCGCCTCGCGAAATGCTGGCATCCGGTCGCGCGCGCCTGCGACGTTGGCCCGGCACCGGTCAAAGCGACCCTGCTGGATGAACAGCTGGTGATTTACCGGATTAACGACCAGGTCGTGGTCGCCCGTGACGTCTGCCCGCACCGCGGCGTGCCGCTGACGCTCGGCTTTCACGATGAGCATGGGATTATCTGCCCCTACCACGGCCTCCGCTTTGGGGAGGACGGGCGCTGCAACCGTATTCCGTCCAGCCCCGATCAGCCCGTTCCGGCGAAGCTGAACCTGATTAACTACGCCGTGGAAGAGCGCTTCGGCCTGATCTGGACCTGCCTGGCGTTTGACCCGGACAATCCTGTACCGCTGCCCACCATGCCGCACTGGGATGACGACGGATTTCAGCAGATCAACTGCCCGGCGTTTGAGGTGAACGGCTTTGCCGGTCGTCAGGTAGAGGGGTTTCTGGACGTGGCGCACTTTGCCTGGATCCACACCGATACCTTTGCCGATCCCAGTAATCAGCTGGTTCCCACCTATCAGCCGCAGGAGACGTCGTTCGGTTTTGTTGCCGATTACTGGAGCTCCGTGAGCAACTATCCCGCCAGTTCACCCGTGCAGGCGCCAGAAGGGTTCCAGTGGCTGCGCCATTTTGAAATGCATCTGCCGTTTACCGCCACCCTGACGATTCATTTTCCGGGAGAATCGAGACTGGTCATTATGAACGCCGCATCGCCCGTCTCGTCACGTGTAACCCGCATGTTCGCGCCGATCGCGCGTAACTTTGACCTGCATATCCCGGTGGAAGATGTGCATGCCTTCAATCTGCGGATTTTTGAAGAGGATCGCCTGATGGTCGAAACCCAGCGCCCGGAAAGTCTGCCGCTGGATCTGACCCTGGAAGCCCATATTCCCGCCGATAAAAGCTCAATTGCCTACCGTCGGGGGCTGAAGAAGATGGGCTTTGGCGAATTTTTCCTCGTATGACGGAGGCCGATATGCTGAGCGTAATTGTTGACGGGCTGTGGCGCGAGGGCGATAAAAGCCTCGCCGTCAGGCTGGTAGCTGAAGACGGTAACGCGCTGCCGGCGTGGCAGCCCGGCGCGCACATTGATGTGCACCTGCCCTGCGGCGCGGTGCGCCAGTATTCCCTGACCGGGGCATGTGGAGACGAGAGCTATCTTATCTGCGTGGGGCGGGAAACTGCCTCGCGAGGCGGATCGCGCTACGTTCACGAGACGCTGCGACCCGGGCAGAAATTAGCGATTTCTGCTCCGCGCAATCTGTTTCCGCTGCATCAGGCTGAGCGGGTGTTGCTGCTGGCGGCAGGCATTGGCATTACGCCGCTGTATGCAATGGCCCTGCAGCTGAAGGCGGCCGGAACGCCGTTTACGCTGCACTATTACGTCAAACGCCGCGAAAGCGCGGCGTTTACGCGCGAACTTTCCCGGTTCGGTGAGTGCCAGATTCATACCGCCAGCCCGCGCACGGCGCTGGCAGAACATCTTCCGGTGGCTGAGTCGGGGCTTCACGCCTGGATCTGCGGTCCGGCAGGGTTTATGGAAAAAGTGCGAGACGTGGCGACGGCCAGGGGATGGGATGATGACCATCTTCACAGCGAGGCGTTTCAGCCTGTGGCCCCTGCCGCACTCGGTGACGCGGGCGAGATCTTTACGGTCAAACTCGCCTCGACCGGGGAGCGCTGGCCGGTGCCTGCGGATAAGACCATCGCTCAGGTATTACAGGAAAACGGCGTGGACGTGCCGCTGTCATGCGAAATGGGGATCTGCGGGGCGTGCCTGACGCCGGTGATTGACGGCGTGGCGGATCACCGGGATAGCGTGCAGTCGGAGGCGGAAAAAAGCGCAACGGACCAGCAGGTGGCGCTGTGCTGCTCGCGGAGCCATTCCGGGGAGCTGGTGATTGCGCTGTAAAACGAAAAAACCCTGCGATATTGCTATCGCAGGGTTTCGAATTTGGCGGAAGCGTAGAGATTCGAACTCTAGAACCCTTTCGGGTCGCCGGTTTTCAAGACCGGTGCCTTCAACCGCTCGGCCACGCTTCCAAAGTGAGGCGCACTATAAACATCTATTAGCGCCTTGTAAAGCAGGAATTTTTCTATTTTTACCCACCGGCGTTTGACTGCGCAAAAATTACCCATACGCTGCTCTCACGTCACTCACCTCGACCTTGTACATACCGTAACATAGCAACGCTCATCCTTTTAAATCGCTCTGGTATAGAATGCCTCAAAAATAGAAGGTCATTTGTTGTGTAATTGTTATAAATCTGAATTCCCGCAGATTTTAGACATTACTGCCATGCAGTGTTACGGGTTGATGATGAAAATCAAAAATACGCTTTGCTTACATATCCTGATGGCGACCCTGGCCATTTTGTTCCTCTGTGTTCACCCGCTGGTGACGAGCTTCAATCCGCCCCTCACCTTCCAGCCGCTGATTAAATCAATGGCGGGCACGCCTAAAGAACAAGCGGAAAAAATTGCGACTATTTCCCATGCCTTAGAAGGGAATGCTATTTTCTTCATTGGCGCATCTGAGGTTGCCACCTCAGAAGATGAACATTACGCTGTATATAATTACTTTAATAAGCAATTGCACAAACCCGTCGTGGCGTATGGCGATGCGTTCGTCGATGATGAAACGCAATTTTTACTGTTATCACGTTTTAAAAATAGCCTTAACGCAAACAGTAAAGTTGTTCTGCTTCTGGCACCTGACAGCTTTTACTCAAAAGGGCTGCCACCGGCTATCTATGCCGATAATTTTCCCGGCTCTATTTTTAATCCACTGATGAAGGATCCGCAGGCGCGCCCGCTGCTGGTTAATTATTTAAAGCATATTGATAGTAAAGAAATAAGCCATTTAACCTTTGGCCAAATGCGCGTCTTTGGCTGGCACCCCGATCTGATGTGGGACGAGCTGAGCTTCCAGTTTGCCAACGTCTGCACCCTGATAAAAAACGACTGGCTGGCGCTGCTCAACATCACACCCCAGACGGTACAGCCCTGGCCGCAGCAGCCAACCGCCCATATTGCCCCCGACTGGGATAAAGAGCTGGCGAATGCGCGCGAGTTAAATAAAAAACGCCAGCAGAGCGCGGCTACCCTGTGGATGGACAAAACGATTTACGAAGAGGACGGTAAGCCGCAACAGTGGGATGACACGCCGGTTGTGCCTGCGCAAATCGCCGCCTTCAGTAAAACCGTCCAGCTGCTTAAAGAACATCACGTGCAGGTGATTGCTATCGTCGACCCGGTTAACCCCTGGGCGCTTTACAATACCGATACCTTCCGCCCGGTGGATAAGCAAATTAAAACCATTCTGGAAAAGAACCAGATCCCTTATTTAGATATGTACGCCATGCCTTATCAAAATGGATGGAACTGGGATCGTTTGCACCCTTCCGAACTGGCCTGGGTTCCTATGATTCGCTTTATTGCACAGAGTTTTAAATAATGAAAATCGCGATCCGTCTTTTTTTCCTTTATCTCCTGCTGGCGATCACTATCGTCGCGTGGACCTCTGTCGATGACAGCATGAGTATGCAGCTGCATTTTGAATATCAAAAGTTCTGAGGCCGAATGATGTACAGCTCAGGAATGTTTTTTGTTTATTTATTTTCATCCGCGCTGGCGTTTGCGCTGGTTAATCGCGTATTACGCCATCGTCTGACCTGGTTATCTGCGCTCTCTGTTCTGACGGCGCTGGGATGGGGATATATATTTCAGGGTGATTATATTGTCCCTGTCGCCGTTTTTTTCAGCTTTTATGTTTTTGCCACGCTAAAAGAGAAGGGATGGTTAAAAACGTGGCAGGCGGTCGTTCTGACATTATTGCCGCTGCTGCTGGTGAAATTACATTTAAATAACCACTGGGGCATGATCGGCCTCTCTTTTATGACGTTCCGCGCGCTGGACGTGCTGCTCTATCGCAGTAAAAAAGAAGGTCAGAACTTCCTGCACTATTTCTGTTATCTGTTTATGCCCTTTATTATCCTGGCCGGCCCAATGTACCGCTGGCGGACATGGATGAGTGACGTAAGCAAGCCCGTATTTGCCCTTAACCGTGAACAGTTTTTAGTCGCGTTAGAGCAAATCATTACCGGCATTGTCCAGAAGTTCCTGTTTGCCATGCTGATTGATTCGCTTGTCGTGCAGCCCTGGAGCCATAAGCCGTTTACGCTGACCGTGGGCGTGGTGATGTCGATTGCCTACAGCACCTACCTGTACTTTGATTTTGCGGGCTACAGCAATATGGCCATCGGCGCAGGCCGCCTGTTTGGACTCAATATTCCGGCAAACTTCAACATGCCGCTTCTGGCAAAGAACCCGCAGGATTTCTGGCGCCGCTTCCACATCAGCTTGTCTGAATGGCTGCGCGATGTGGTCTTTATGCCCGTTTATATGAACCTGATGAAATTCAACTTTTTCCGTCAGAACAAAACGCTGGCGCAAAATATCGGTATTTTTTGCACCTTATTCTGCATGGGGGCATGGAATGGCCTGGAACGCCATTACGTCATCAGCGGCGCGCTGTTTGGCGCGATTTCCGTCGCTCACAACATGCTGCTGTGGTCAGCCAAACGCAGCCCGGTGTTACATCGCGGCCTGCAGTATCCGGCTGTTGCGTTTTTAGGGCGAATTCTGACGCTGGGAAGCGCCGCGGGATCCCTTTACATCTTTAGTGGAATGTCACCTCTATGAAAAATCACTCCGATCTTCAGGAACTGCAGGATTTCTTACGTGCGGCATTATGCGATCCCGCCTCCCCGCAGCAGTTGGCCATCAGCAGCAGCGACGAAGCCTTAAGCTGGCTACAGCTTTCCGCTGCCGTGACGGACTGGGCGCAGCGCTATCAGCGCTGCCAGCCTGTTGCCGGTACGCCGGTCGTATTGTACGGACACCAGCAGGCCGAGTTCGCCGTGGCGATTTATAGCTGCCTGCTGCACAACATTCCGTACATCCCGGTAGACTGCATCTATCCGCAGGAGCGCCTGCGGGAGATCTGCCATCTGGCCAGCGCCCCTTACTATTACGACGTCGCGACCCGGCAGTTCATCGCCACCGGGGAACCGGGCAAGGTACTGGAGGAGCAGGATCTGGCCTATATCATGTTTACCTCAGGCAGCACCGGCAAGCCTAAAGGTGTGCAGATTGGGCGTGAAAGCGTATGGCACTTCATGAAATGGGTCAGCCAGGACTTTTCACTGCCGGAAAAACCGGTCCTGATGAACCACGCGGTATTCAGCTTTGACCTCTCCCTGATCCCTTTGCTGGCGAATCTGGCGATGGGCGGACACATCGTGCTGAACGCCAAAGAGGACATTCAGAAAGAGAACTGGCTGGAGCGACTGAAAAGCAACGCGGTCTCCGCCTGGGTTTCGACCCCCTCTTTTGCTTACCAGCAGCTGCTTTCCCCGCAGTTCAACAGCGAGTATTTGCCCACACTCAACGTCTTTATCTTCATTGGTGAAGTGCTCAATAAGGCGCTGGTTAAACAGCTTCGCCGCCGCTTCCCGCAGGCCAAAATCATTAACTCCTATGGCCCTACGGAAGCGACGATCGCGACGACCGTGGTTGAAATCACGGATGCGATCCTCAACAGCGACAGCGCCGTGCTGCCGGTGGGGGTCATGATGCCTGAGAGCAAAATGGAAATTTCCGCCGACGGCGAGCTGATTATCTGGGGTAAAAACGTCATGCGCGGCTATCTCGGCCTGCCGCAGGAGAACGCGGCGAAATTACTCCGTCGGGAAGATGAAGCGTTTCGCGGCTACCGTACCGGCGATCTGGGCTATGAAGCGGGGCTCATCTACTGCCAGGGCCGCAACGACAGCCAGGTCAAACTGAACGGTTACCGTATTGAAATCAACGAGATTGAAAACCGCCTGCTGGCGATGTCCGGCATCAACGAAGCGGTGGTTCTGCCGCTGATGAAATCCTGCGGCAGCGTGCTGCGCATTGCCGCGTTCTGCGTGACGGATATGGCGCCGGACACCATCAAAACGTCGCTGTCGAAGGTGGTTCCGCACTATATGGTGCCTTCACAAATTATCGTAAAAGACGCTTTGCCGCTGAATCCTAACGGCAAAATTGACCGCAAGCTGCTGGACGCTTACGCCCGCACAAATTAATGACTCCAGGAAAAATTATGGAACAAGAAATTCTCGCCCTGTTCGAAAAAGTGTTATCCCGTAAGGTGGGCTTTCACGATGAACTGATTGAATCCGACATTCTCGACTCCATCCTGGCGGTCGATATGGTGCTGGAAGTGCAGGACGTTTACGGCTGCATGATCCCGCCAACTGACGTGGCGACGGTGCTAAAAACCCCGGCGGACCTGGCCCGCTATATTGAAGAAAACCGCTAAACGCCCCTGCTATTAATGCAGCCCTGAAGGCTCTGTAGGATCGCTCCAGAGCCTTCATTCCTTCCCCCTCCCCCTGAACGCTCTCCTGCTCCCTTTCACAGGAATGAAACCGACTGCTTTTATTATTTCTCCTACACTTTAGGAGTACTGTCGGTACGGGAAACAGAAAAAAGCCAACTTAATTAAGGCATTAATGATTCGCTGTGCGCTCAGCCGGGGAACGTTTTGCCTTTAACAGAGGAGTCTGCGGTATGGCATTCGTAACAACGAAAGATGGCGTCAATATTTACTACAAAGACTGGGGCCCAAAAGAGGCTCAGCCTATTGTTTTCCACCACGGCTGGCCGCTAAGTGCCGATGACTGGGATAACCAGATGCTCTTCTTCCTCGCGGAAGGCTATCGCGTTATCGCTATCGATCGTCGCGGTCACGGGCGTTCGGACCAGGTGAGTGAAGGCCACGATATGGATCATTATGCGGCCGACGCGTCGGCCGTGGTGGAAAGCCTGGATCTGCGCAATGCTGTGCACGTCGGTCACTCCACCGGCGGCGGCCAGGTCGCCCGCTATGTTGCGCAGTATGGGCAACCGCAGGGGCGCGTCGCCAAAGCGGTGCTCGTCAGCGCCGTGCCGCCGCTGATGGTCAAAACGGACGGTAACCCCGGCGGGACGCCCATCGAGGTTTTCGACGGCTTCCGCAAAGCGCTGGCGGCTAACCGCGCCCAGTTTTACCTCGACGTCGCCAGCGGTCCGTTCTACGGCTTTAATCGGGATGGCGCGGACGTTTCACAGGGGACGATCCAGAACTGGTGGCGTCAGGGAATGATCGGCAGCGCCAAGGCCCACTACGAGGGGATTAAGGCGTTTTCGGAGACCGACCAGACGGAAGATTTAAAGACCATCACGGTTCCCGTTCTGGTGATGCAGGGCGACGACGATCAGGTCGTGCCGTATAAGAATGCTGCCCTGCTGCAGGACAAGCTGCTGGCGAACAGCGTACTGAAAATTTACCCGGGCTTCCCGCACGGGATGCATACCACGCACGCGGATACCATCAACGCGGACATTCTGGCCTTTATCCGCTCTTAAACGTCGCCTTTATTGCCGGGTGGCGCTGCGCTTACCCGGCCTACATTCCTGCATCCGTAACGATATCCCTGAATTGCACCGTTCAATGCATGAACGCCACCCGCGGGTGGCGTTGTTTATTCCGCTTAGCGATTATCCAGCTGGGCACGAACGTTGTTCAGCCCGGTGGTGTTGATGCGGTATGGCTGCCCGTTCACGGATCGGATCAGCTTTTTGGTGCGGAGTTTTTTAAAGACGCTAAGCGTGCAGTCGCTCAGTACCAGCCCTTCACGGGTGTAGCACTCAACGGAAGTAACGCGGCCAGAGCTGTCGCGGACGTGCACAATTCGTCCACCTTTGGCGAGAACGTGTAAGGTACGTTGTTCCTGACGGGATAAATTCATACTGGAAAACCTGTGTAATCATCATGCGTAAAAACGAGCCCACACCCGCAGGTGCGCGCGTAAGGTTTAAGCGCAGCGATAACCAGTCCGTCCTGAAAAGGGCGGGAAACTGATTATCTGATGAAAACATTCTCCAGCATCAAAGCCTCGGTAAGAGATAGCAATATATTTACAGGGTGAATGATAACGCCTGTTTTTTACAGGGAAATGGCAGGGACTTAAAAGTGTGAGGAGGATCGGCAAATCCAAAAGAAAAACCCCAGGTTAACGAGTAACCTGGGGTTTATATCTGGCGGAAGCGCAGAGATTCGAACTCTGGAACCCTTTCGGGTCGCCGGTTTTCAAGACCGGTGCCTTCAACCGCTCGGCCACACTTCCTAAGTGAGGCGAACTATAAACACCTCACCGCGAGCTGTAAAGAGTGGCTGCACTCGTTCGCTGTAAAAATAGTCAAAACGTGTTTAATCGGTTGAACTGACGACACATCGACGATTTTATCAGCACAGACCTAGTGTTTTTTGATGTACATGTCTTTCGTGAAATAGTAGCCCAGCTTATCCGGCGTAAATCCGCCTACCCACGGTTTGACCAGGTGCGTACGGACGTAGTGATAAACCGGAATGGCCGGTACATCACGCCCCAGCAGATCTTCCGCCTGCTGGTAGAACTTACCCCGCTCTTCCGTTGTTTTGGCTTTTGCGGCATTGAGCAGCGCGCGATCGTAGTCCGGATTGCTGTACTGGCTGGTGTTTTCGCTGTCTCCCGTGCGGAAGTTGTTCAGGAAGGTCGCCGCATCGTCGTAATCGGCAATCCACGCGTACCGCACCGCGTCAAAGTTGTGGGTGTGCATGGTGTCCAGCATGGTTTTCCACTCCTGGTTTTGCAGCTTTGCCTCCACGCCAAGGTTTTTCTTCCACATGGAGCTGGCGGCAATCGCGATGCGCTGGTGCGATTCAGAAGTATTGTAGAGCAGGTTAAAGCTCAGAGGATGGCTGGCGTTATATCCGGCCTCGTTTAGCAGCTTTTTCGCCTCGGCGATGCGCTTGTCCAGAGGCCAGCTGGCGTAATCCGGGTTCTGCAGCTTAACGCCGCCGATATCCGGCTGGCTGATGAGCCACGCCGGGCGCTGCCCCTGCCCTAATACTTTCCCGGCAATGATGTCTTTATCCAGCGCCATGTTGAGCGCCTTACGCACGCGCGCATCGTTGAACGGCGGCCGGGTGGTATTGAATTCGTAGTAATAGGTCGCCAGCTGCGGAGAGACATCCAGTTGGCTGCCCAGAGTCTTCTTAAGCTGGGCAAACTGGTTGATCGGCACCGTGTACACGATATCAATTTCACCCGCTTTATAGCGGTTCACATCCGCGGCTTCGGAGGTGATAGGCAGATACGTCACCTTGTTGATCAGGGTATGAGCATTATCCCAGTAGCGCGGGTTGCGCTCCGCCACAATGCGTTCGTTGACCACCCACTGTGAAAGCTTATACGCCCCACTGGTGACGATATGTTCAGGCTTGGTCCACTTGTCGCCGAAGCGGCCAATCAGCACTTTATCCACAGGCACCAGCGACGGGTGCGCCAGCATTGCCAGGAATGCCGCATTAGGCTGAGTCAATGTCACTTCCAGCGTGGTGTCGTTAATGGCTTTCACGCCCAGCGTATCGGGGGCTTTTTTCCCTTGAGCGATATCCGCACCATTTACGATGTGCATGTTGCCTGGATAGCTGGCATACGGTGAAGCGGTTTTAGGATCAACCAGACGCTGCCAGCTCCAGACCACATCTTCCGCGGTGATGGCAGTGCCGTCGCTCCAGGTGATGCCCGGGCGCAGATGGAACGTCCAGACGGTGTTGTCCTTGTTCTCCCATTTTTCCGCCAGCCGGGGCTGAACTTCACCCGACGGGGAAACGCTGACCAGCCCGTCGAATAAATCACTGATAATATTGAATTCGACGTCGCTTTCGACTTTATGCGGGTCGAGCGAAGCGGGCTCATTACCGTTGTTCCTGACCAGTTCCTGCTTATCGGCCAGCTGCGTTCCTGCCGGCACGTTAGCCGCCCAGGTAGCCGTGCTGGCGCACAGGATCCCTGCGGTTAACAAAGAGAGCGTAAAGTGAGTGCGTGTTTGTGGTTTCATTTCCTTCGCCTTATAGTCTGTTTTATGACGATCCGGAAATAACTCTTAGCGTTCGAATGGTAATAACGCAATATTTTTCAGTAACCTATAAGAGCTTGATCTGATAAATTGCCGCAAACCGCTGTTCATACTGGCGAAACGGATTTCTGCAGAAGAAATAACCACCTCCAGCGCTAACGTGCTGAGTAAAGATGGGTAAAACCACTTTGAGACTGGCGTGCCGTTTCCTATTCTTTCCACTAATTACATCTGTCATAAGAGAGTGACTCATGGATCGTATAATTACTTCTTCACGCGACCGCACATCGCTACTCAGCACCCACAAGGTGCTGCGCAATACCTATTTCATGCTCAGCCTGACGCTGGCATTCTCAGCGATCACCGCGACCGCCAGCACCGTGCTGATGCTGCCGTCTCCGGGGCTGATCCTGACGCTGGTGGGTATGTATGGTCTGATGTTCCTGACCTACAAAACCGCTGACAAGCCCGTCGGTATTCTGTCCGCGTTTGCCTTCACCGGCTTCCTGGGCTACATCCTGGGGCCGATGCTGAACGCGTATCTGTCTGCCGGCATGGGCGACCTTATCGGCCTGGCGCTGGGCGGCACCGCGCTGGTGTTCTTCTGCTGCTCGGCCTACGTGCTGACCACCCGTAAGGACATGTCCTTCCTCGGCGGTATGCTGATGGCGGGTGTTGTGGTAGTGCTGGTGGGTATGGTGGCAAACATCTTCCTGCAGCTGCCTGCCCTGCACCTGGCGATCAGCGCCGTGTTTATCCTGATTTCTTCCGGCGCGATCCTGTTTGAAACCAGCAACATCATTCGCGGCGGTGAGACGAACTATATCCGCGCCACCGTGAGCCTGTACGTGTCGCTGTACAACATCTTCGTCAGCCTGTTGAGCATCCTGGGCTTCGCCAGCCGCGATTAAGTTACGGCGCTGTGAACCTGGCCCCGCTTATGCGGGGCTTTGTTTTTTGGTACACTGCCGCGGTTTTTGACTGACGCGTGAATGACTATGTTAAGTTTTGAAGGCAAAGAGATCGAGACCGATAACGAAGGTTATCTGAAAGAAAGTGCCCAGTGGAGCGAAGCGCTGGCGGAAGTGATTGCTGAAAAAGAGGCGATTACCCTCTCCCCCGAACACTGGGAAGTGGTGCGTTTTGTCCGCGAATTTTATCTGGAATTCAACACCTCTCCGGCGATCCGCATGCTGGTTAAAGCGATGGCCAGTAAGTTCGGCGAAGAGAAAGGCAACAGCCGCTATCTGTATCGTCTGTTCCCGAAAGGCCCGGCAAAACAGGCCACCAAGATTGCCGGCCTGCCAAAACCGGTGAAGTGTATTTAATACCGAATCCCGAAGTTTACGTATTCCCGCCCGGGTTGATGCGGTTCCGTTAACACCTTATCAACCCGCGCGCTGCGCGGCCCACCCGCCTTCAGCCACGCCATCAGCTTGTCGACCTGCTCCGCTTCGCCGCAGGCGACCACCTCAACGCTGCCGTCGTCCATATTTCGCGCGTATCCCGTTAGCCCAAGCTCAACCGCTTCGCGCTGGGTGCTGTAGCGGAACCCCACGCCCTGAACTACGCCGTGAACCCAGGCAATGGTGCAGACTTT
This sequence comes from Enterobacter sp. CGMCC 5087, assembly GCF_003144775.1. Lineage (NCBI taxonomy): Bacteria > Pseudomonadati > Pseudomonadota > Gammaproteobacteria > Enterobacterales > Enterobacteriaceae > Enterobacter > Enterobacter sp. CGMCC 5087. The sequence goes on from NZ_QFXN01000052.1 coordinate 21,422, forward strand.
TGACATTTTTCTTCTCCTTAACGTAGCGTTTTCGGCAAACAGCCATAGTGCTGCCGGAAACGGGCGGTGAAACGAGAGCTGGAAAGATACCCACATTGTAATGCGATTTCGCCAATTGGTAATCGGGTTGACTGGAGCTGTGACAAAGCAACGGCCATCCTCACCTCCTCCACGATCTGGCGAAAACTCTGCGACTCTTCACGCAAGCGTCTGCGCAGCGTCGGCACGCTTAAGGCCAGACGGCTGGCAACGTCCTGCGCGGTCCAGTCTCTGGCGGGCGACAGCATAATGAACTGCCGCACCTGCTCGGTCAGGTTACTGTTTCGCTCAACAAGCAGCGGACCCGCCACGCCATCGTGCAGCAGGGCCAGCAAAAGACCGAAAGCCTGATGTTTTTGCAGCGCCTCCGGCAAATCCTGACGCACGGCGTGCAGCAGGTTGTCCCACATAAACGCCAGCCCCTCGCTCAGCGGAGCGCAGAGCGAATGCAGCGTCGTGCGCGGCCAGGACTTCAGGTAATGCGCTTTAAACTCGGCGACAATCTCCGCGGACAACATCAGCAAATCCGAGTGAAACAGACCGTTTACAGGCTGATTGATTATCTCCATCGCCGTATTGGCCGGGATAATGATGAGCTCATCCCGTGTCGCTTCCAGACGGTTATCATCCTGAACTATCACCTTAGTGCCGTGAGTGATATGACAAATAGCCGGAAAAAAGAGCTTAACCTGGTGCAGGCGATGCATTTTGCTGGCAGTCACTTCACCCGCGGTAAGATGGTTATGTCGAAAATGAAACTCCTGCACCCTGCTATCCTTATCTGCTGTAGGTTGCTGTTAACTGAGCCTTTGCCAGAACGTGACTATTAAGCATAAAACCGACCAGCGCGCCGCTGGCATTGTTGTCGACGGGCAGTTTATCCACGTTCAGGGCCCAGACGGTAATTTGATAGCGATGAGGCTTGTCCCCTTCGGGTGGACATGCGCCGCCGAATCCAGAATAGCCGAAATCATTACGCCCCTGCACAACGCCGGCAGGTAATTTCTCGCCGTTCGGGTTACCGGCATCCGCGGGCAGCGTCATTGTCTTCGCCGGGATATTGGCTACGGTCCAGTGCCACCAGCCGCTGCCGGTGGGCGCATCCGGGTCATATACCGTAACGGCAAAACTTTTCGTACCGGCGGGCGGATTTTTCCACGCCAGCTGTGGAGAAATATTCCCACCGTGGCAGCCAAACCCCTCAAATACCTGCTGTTGCGCCAGCCGCTTTTCGCCGGAAATATCCCGGCTGGTGACGCCGAAAGGCGTTGTTGCTAAAACCTGAAAACTCATCGCCGCCAGAGCGGTTATTGCTATCACACTGCGCTTTTTCATGGGTGCTCCCTCTGCAGTACCGGAAGCCCCACTCTAAACCCAGCGGCAATATCGTAATGTGCCTAAGCGATTTGATTTTGTGCCGAAACGCTCAACGGCATCCGCAGATGATTGCGCCTTGCTGAATGTGGTAATCTACGCGCCATTTCCTGAAATCGACAGAACAGCAAATTATGAGTGTACGTTTAGTGTTAGCCAAAGGGCGCGAGAAATCATTACTGCGCCGTCATCCCTGGGTCTTTTCCGGCGCGGTTGCCCGTATGGAAGGCAAAGCCAGCCTCGGTGAAACCATTGATATCGTTGACCATCAGGGGAAATGGTTAGCGCGCGGCGCCTACTCGCCAGCGTCCCAGATCCGTGCTCGCGTCTGGACGTTTGATAAAGATGAAACCATCGACATCGACTTCTTCGTTCGCCGTCTGCAGCAGGCGCAGCAGTGGCGCGACTGGCTGGCAAAACGCGACGGGCTGGACAGCTACCGCCTGATTGCCGGTGAGTCCGACGGCCTGCCGGGCGTGACCATCGATCGCTTCGGTAACTTCCTGGTGCTGCAGCTCCTGAGCGCCGGAGCGGAATACCAGCGTGCCGCGCTGATCAGCGCGCTGCAAACGCTGTTCCCGCAGTGTGCCATTTACGACCGCAGCGATGTGGCGGTGCGCAAAAAAGAAGGCATGGAGCTGACTCAGGGGCCCGTAACGGGCGAACTGCCACCGGCCCTGCTGCCGATTGAAGAGCACGGCATGAAGCTGCTGGTGGATATTCAGGGCGGGCACAAAACGGGTTACTACCTCGACCAGCGCGACAGCCGTCTGGCTACGCGTCAGTACGTTGCCGACAAACGCGTGCTGAACTGCTTCTCCTATACCGGCGGTTTCGCCGTTTCAGCGCTGATGGGCGGCTGTGCTCAGGTGGTGAGCGTGGACACCTCGCAGGAAGCGCTGGACGTGGCAAAACATAACGTCGAGCTCAACAAGCTGGATTTGAGCAAAGCGGAGTTTATACGCGATGACGTATTCAAGCTGCTGCGTAAATATCGCGACCAGGGCGAGAAGTTCGACGTCATCGTGATGGATCCGCCAAAGTTTGTGGAAAACAAAAGCCAGCTGATGGGCGCGTGCCGCGGGTATAAAGATATCAACATGCTGGCTATCCAGCTGCTGAACCCGGGCGGGGTTCTGCTCACCTTCTCCTGCTCCGGCCTGATGACCACAGATTTATTTCAGAAAATCATCGCCGATGCCGCAATAGATGCTGGCCGTGATGTACAATTTATAGAGCAGTTCCGTCAGGCAGCCGATCACCCCGTGATTGCTACCTACCCGGAAGGACTGTATCTGAAAGGGTTTGCCTGTCGCGTCATGTAACTTGAAAAGAGAAATATTGCCCGCACATAACGTGTAAGTCGTATTTCCCGGGAGGTGACTATGATTGCCAGCAAATTCGGTATCGGCCAGCAGGTCCGCCACACTTTGCTAGGGTATTTGGGTGTGGTCGTGGATATCGACCCGGAGTATTCCCTTGATGAACCGTCAGCAGACGAGCTGGCGGTGAACGCAGAGCTTCGCGCCGCGCCCTGGTACCACGTGGTAATGGAAGGTGATGATGGACAACCCGTTCACACCTATCTGGCCGAAGCGCAGCTGAGTAGCGAGCTGCAGGAAGAGCATCCGGAGCAACCCACAATGGATGAGCTTGCTCAGACTATCCGCAAACAGTTACAGGCCCCGCGCCTGCGGAACTAAGCATGTAAAAAAAGCCCGATATGGGCTTTTTTTTATTACTTCGCCAGCCCCAGACGGGGGATGTCAATCGCGGGACAGCGGTCCATGACAACCTTCAACCCCGCATCCCGCGCCAGCACGGCGGCCTGCTCGTTAATCACACCCAGCTGCATCCACAGCGTTTTTGCCCCTACGGCGATAGCGTCCTGCGCCACTTCCCACGCCGCCTCGGAATTGCGGAAGACATCGACCATATCAATTTTTTCCGGCACCTCAGCGAGCGTGGCGTAACCCTGCTGGCCCAGCAATGTTTTCCCCGCCACCTTTGGCGAGACCGGGATAACGTGATAGCCCTGATCGAGAAGGTATTTCATTACGCGGTAGCTTGGACGATCGGGTTTATCGCTCGCGCCCACCAGCGCAATGGTACGCGTGGATGTCAGAATCTCGGCAATATCGTTCTCTTTCATGGTTTTTCTCCTGGCTTTTTTGAAAGTGTACGCCAAACCGCACATCTCAACCATCCATCCCATACAGATGCATGAGGGCAAAACGGTGAAATATGTCTATATGTTAGTAAACGTGATTATCGAAAAATTTAGATACATTAATGCGGCGACAGGATTTCTGACGGGAGCCTTCTATGAAAACCGGTATTGCCACTGCCCTGATTGCGTTAGTGATGCCGGTCTGCGTTTTTGCTACCACGCTCCGGCTCTCTACCGACATTGATCTTCTTGTACTGGACGGAAAAAAGGTCTCCAGCTCGTTATTGCGCGGTGCAGACAGCATCGAGTTAGATAACGGGCCGCATCAGCTGGTCTTCCGCGTAGAAAAGCCGATCGGTCTGGCTAATCACGAGCAACGGATGTACATCTCCCCGCCGCTGATCGTCAGCTTTAATACCCGGCAAATCAGTCAGGTGAATATCACCCTGCCTCGACTTGAAACGGAGAAGGAATCTGCGGCCTTCGACGCATCACCCCGCGTTGAACTGCTGGACGGGGATGCGATGCCGATTCCGGCGAAGCTGGATATTCTGGCGTTAACGACCTCACCGAAAGGCCCGGATTACGAGGCCGCGACCCAGACCTATAACAAAGCGGGAAAACGCGCCTCGCTTCCGCAGTTTGCCACCATGATGGCGGACGACAGTACGCTTTTATCCGGCGTCTCTGAACTGGACGTTATTCCTCCCCAGTCCCAGACCCTGACGGAACAGCGCCTTAAATTCTGGTTCCAGCAGGCCGATCCCGACACGCGGGCCCGATTTTTACAGTGGGCAAAACAACAACCTTCATCATAAGCCACATTTTTTACGCCTTTCTCTTGCAGCGTCAGACGGTTCCCGTCATCGTGTAGTCAGTTAACCTGATGGATATGATTATGGAATTGACAACACGCACGCTGCCTGAGCGCAAACACATTGCTCTTGTGGCGCACGATCACTGTAAACAAATGCTGCTTAACTGGGTTCGCCGCCATCAGTCTTCGCTGGAAAAGCACGCCCTGTCGGCGACCGGCACCACCGGTAACTTGATCCAGCGCGAAACGGGTCTGCAGGTGAATGCCATGCTGAGCGGTCCGATGGGCGGCGATCAGCAGGTCGGCGCGCAGATCTCCGAAGGGAAAATTGATGTGCTGATCTTCTTCTGGGACCCGCTGAACGCGGTTCCGCACGATCCGGATGTTAAAGCGCTGCTGCGCCTGGCGACGGTGTGGAATATTCCGGTGGCGACGAACCTGTCGACGGCAGATTTCATCATCGAATCACCGAAGTTTAACTCGCCGGTTGATATCCTTATTCCGGACTATCAGCGTTATCTTTCCGATAGACTGAAGTAGCTTTTTTGCCGGGTAGCGGCTACGCCTTACCCGGCCTGGAAAATCTTGCCTGACATCGTTATGGTTTACGCGCTACCGGCACATCAATACTCTTCAGGATATCGACAAACACGGATGGCTCCTCTTTATTAAACAGCAGCCACACGCGATGCCGCGCGCGGGTGATGGCCACATACAGCAAACGCCGCTCTTCGGCATCCGGGAAATCTTCCGGCACCGGCAGCAGGGCCTCTTCCATCACCGACTCGCGGGCCGGAGCCGGGAAACCGTCGCTCCCCTCTTTCAGCCCCACCACAATCACATAGTCAGCCTGCTGCCCTTTGCTGGCGTGAATGGTCATAAATTCAAGCTGCAGTTTCGGCCAGCGGGTGGCGGCTTTTTCTAGCGCCGCGGGCTTAAGGTGATGGTAGCGCGCCAGCACCAGAATACGTTCATCGGGCTTCGCGTAGCCGCTGAGCTTGTCCAGCAGCGGCTCCAGCTGGTCATCCGCCAGCAGGGTGACGGCTTTTTTATCCCCTGGACGCAGGCTATTGAGCGGCTTGGCCAGCTGATGCGGGTTTTGCTGGATAAAGCGGTTGGCGATCTCACCAATGCGTGAATTGAAGCGGTAGGTGGTGTCCAGATCGCTACGATCCCCTTCGCCAAAATAGTGGTGGAACGCGGTCGTCAGGGAGAGCTGCGCCCCGCTGAAGCGATAGATGGCCTGCCAGTCGTCACCCACCGCAAACAGCGACGTATGTTTATTTTGCGCCCGTAGCGCCGAGAGCAGTGCAGCACGCTGCGGAGAGATGTCCTGGAACTCATCCACCAGAATGTGTTTCCACGGGCTGACAAAACGTCCCTTTTCAAGAATGATGATGGCCTGGTGGATTAAACCGGAGAAATCGACGGCATTTTCCTCTTTCAGCGCGGTTTTCCAGGCTTTCAGCAGCGGAGCCATCAGCTTGACCCGCTTCGAAAACAGATCGCGGATCGCCTCCGGCGCGCTTTCAATCATCTCTGCCTGCGTTCCACCGTGCATTCGCATCAGGCTGACCCAGCGGTCAAGTCGCGAACCCAGACGACGCGCCAGTTTGTCATCCTGCCAGAAGCTGCCCTCTGGCACCTCCCAGCCGAGCTCCTCCTCCAGCCACTGACGCCACCCTTTCGCCTGCGCTTTTTTCTCACTGCACTGCTGGCGCCACGTTTTGATGAACAGCGCCTGACGCGCCTGCGCGTCGTTTTCCAGCTTACTGATGGAAGGCACTTTTTTACTGCCCTGCTGAATAATATGCAGCGCAAGGGCATGGAAGGTTCTGGCCGTGATATCCCGCGTGTGAAGGCGTTCCTGGATGCGTTCGTCCATCTCCTGGGCAGCCTTACGGCCAAAGGCCAGAAGCAGAATTTGATCGGCTACCGCTTCTCCGGTCATCAGCAGCCAGCCGGCACGCGCCACCAGCACCGACGTTTTACCGCTACCGGCCCCCGCCAGCACCAGCAGCGACTGCTCACCGTTGACCACCGCGCGCGCCTGGGCCAGATTGAGCGGTGAAGATTCCACCGTACTGAAAAAGTCGGCGTATTGGGTGAGCATGGCGTCCGTCCACGCCTGATTATGAGCGAGACGGCTTTTATCCTTATCATTTAGCCAGGCCTGACACTGGCGCCAGGCGTCGCGACAGTTGTCAAACTCGTCGAGACGCGTCACGGAGAGCGGCAGCGCCGAGAGTGCCTGTCGGATCTTTTGCTGCAGCCCGGCGGTCTGCTGACGGGTCAGCCACGCGTGCTGTGCGTTGCTCTGCGCGATATCGTCCAGCACCTGCTGCAGCACCTGGGCAGCAATTACGCTCATATCCTGGCTCCACTGCTGCCACAGTGCGTTCAGGTGATGATGGAAACGCTGGGTTTCCGCCCACTCGGTGCCGTGAAGACGCACGACTTTATCGTCAGGCAGAACGAACTCCAGCTCGCCCCACACCAGCCCGCGTTTACAGTGGATAGCCAGAAGCTGGTTAAACGGAATAAGGTATTCGTGGCGTTCCCCGGAGACTTTCACCCCGGCATTAAGGAGAACCACCCTGTCGTAAGGGTGTTGCGCCAGGCGTTTGCCTAACGACGTTGCTTTCAGTTCCATGTTCCGCCAAATCCACGAAGAGATAATTTACCTGACAGTTTAACTGCCAGTTTTAAGGTGCTCCAGCCTAAAAAAACGTTACAATCATTGGGCGTTAATTTTATCGAAAGGAAGTGAGGGTTTATGCGTACCGTTCTGAATGTGTTGAATTTTGTGCTGGGCGGTTTTGCCACCACCCTTTCCTGGCTTTTCGCCACGCTGGTGAGCATCGTCCTGATTTTCACGCTTCCCCTGACCCGTTCCTGCTGGGAAATCACAAAGCTCTCCTTAATCCCCTACGGGAATGAAGCCATCCACGTTGACGAACTGAATCCGGAGAGCAAAAACGCTCTGATGAATACGGGTGGAACCCTGCTGAACATTCTGTGGCTGATTTTCTTCGGCTGGTGGCTGTGCATCATGCATATTTTTGCCGGTATTGCACAGTGCATCACGATTATTGGTATTCCGGTGGGGATAGCGAACTTTAAGATCGCCGCCATCGCCCTTTGGCCCGTCGGTCGCAGGGTAGTTCCGGTAGAAGTGGCCCAGGCGGCGCGTGAAGCAAACGCGCGTCGTCGTTTTCAGTAAATAAGGACCGGCCGCGTTTATGCTAAGCCCACTGCTTCGCCGTTATACCTGGAACAGCACCTGGCTCTACAACGTCAGGATATTTATCGCGCTTTGCGGCACGGCTGCCCTGCCCTGGTGGCTGAATGATGTCAAACTCACCATTCCGCTCACGCTGGGGGTGGTGGCCGGGGCGCTTGCGGACCTGGACGATCGTCTGGCCGGGCGCTTACGTAACCTGGTCATTACGCTCGTCTGCTTTTTCATTGCTTCAGCGTCCGTTGAGCTGCTTTTCCCGTGGCCCTGGCTGTTTGCCCTGGGCCTTACGCTCTCAACCAGCGGGTTTATTTTGTTGGGCGGCCTCGGGCAGCGCTATGCCACCATCGCGTTTGGTGCATTGCTGATCGCCATCTACACCATGCTGGGCGTTTCCCTGTACGACCAGTGGTACCAGCAGCCGGTTCTCCTGCTGCTGGGCGCCATCTGGTATAACCTGCTGACGCTAACCGGTCATCTGATCTTCCCGGTTCGCCCGCTGCAGGATAACCTTGCCCGCAGCTTTGAGCAGTTAGCCCACTATCTGGAACTGAAATCCCGGCTGTTCGACCCGGATATTGAGGAAGAAAGCCAGGCTCCGCTCTACGATCTGGCGCTGGCAAATGGCCAACTGGTCGCCACCCTTAACCAGACAAAAGCCTCTCTGCTTACCCGTCTGCGCGGCGATCGCGGTCAGCGCGGAACGCGAAGGACCTTACACTACTATTTTGCCGCCCAGGACATTCACGAACGTGCCAGCTCCTCACACGTTCAGTATGCGGCCCTGCGAGAGAAGTTCCGCTACAGCGACGTAATGTTCCGCTTCCAGCGCCTGCTGTCCATGCAGTCCCAGGCGTGCCAGCAGCTCTCGCGCTCCATTCTGCTGCGCACGCCCTATCAGCATGACCCACGCTTTGAACGGGTATTCAGCCATCTTGATGCGGCGCTCGACCGCGTTCAGGCCAGCGGAACGTCACCGGAGCACATCAAAGCGCTGGGCTTTCTGCTGAACAACCTGCGGGCGATTGATGCCCAGCTGGCAACCATTGAGTCCGAACAGGCGATGGCGCTGCCGGGCAGTGAGGTGGAAAATCAGCTTGCTGATGACAGCGTGCACAGCGTTAGCGATATGTGGCTGCGTCTGAGCCGTAACTTTACGCCGGAGTCGGCTCTCTTTCGCCACGCGGTAAGAATGTCGCTGGTGCTGTGCGTGGGGTATGCCTTTATCCAGATAACCGGGCTGCACCACGGCTACTGGATCCTGCTGACCAGCCTGTTCGTCTGCCAGCCGAACTATAACGCCACCCGACACCGTCTTGCGCTGCGTATTATCGGCACGCTGGTCGGCGTCGCGATTGGCCTTCCGGTGCTCTATTTCGTGCCCTCCGTTGAAGGTCAACTGATCCTGATTGTGATCACCGGCGTGTTGTTCTTCGCGTTTCGCAACGTGCAGTACGCCCACGCCACCATGTTCATTACGCTGCTGGTGCTGCTCTGCTTTAACCTGCTGGGTGAAGGGTTTGAAGTCGCCCTGCCCCGCGTGATCGATACCCTGATTGGCTGTGTGATTGCCTGGGCCGCGGTCAGCTTTATCTGGCCGGACTGGCGCTTCCGTAATTTGCCGCGCGTGGTGGACAGGGCGATGAACGCCAACTGCCGATACCTTGACGCTATCCTTGAGCAGTACCACCAGGGGCGCGATAACCGTCTGGCTTACCGGATAGCACGTCGCGACGCGCACAACAGTGATGCAGAACTGGCCTCCGTTGTTTCTAACATGTCAACGGAGCCTCACGCCACGGCGGAGATCCGTGAGACCGCGTTCCGCCTGCTCTGCCTGAACCATACGTTCACCAGCTATATTTCGACGCTGGGTGCCCACCGTGAGAAACTCACCAACCCGGGTATTCTCAACCTGCTCGATGACGCCGTCTGCTATGTTGACGACGCGCTTCATCACCGTCCGGCCGATGAGCCACGCGTTCAACTGGCGCTGGATGAACTGGCTCAACGCATTGCGCATCTTGACCCGGGAAACGACAGCAAAGCGCCGCTGGTTCTTCAGCAGATAGGCCTGCTTATCGCTCTGCTGCCTGAAATTTGCCGGCTGCAACAGCAAATCGCTACCTGGAGGAGTGATTCTCCTGTGGCTCAGGCAGCGCATTAAACCACTCCGTCAACTCCCGGCGAATGCCTGCCGGGAGTGCCGCCTCATGCAGTCCCACAATGGCCCCCTCCAGCGCGAAGAGCACTTTAATACTCAGTGCTTTGTTTTTTGCCCGCATCTTTAGCCAACTCGCTCTTGCACCCAGCGCCCGCAGCGTTTCCTCATTGGTGATGCCAGCTTCAAAGAGCAAGACTTCAAGCTGAAACGTCAGGTTCGGCAGATCCTTAAGTCGGTTTCGTTGATGGCGCTGATAGCGTTCTTTTCTTGCCGCACTGAGCGCAAACAAGGAGAGCTGAAGCAACCGCTCCCTGTCCTGCCATAATACATCATCAACACGATAATAGTTGAGCAGCACCGGGCGGCCTCGCTTCATCAACGTTAAAAAAGAGGAGGCATTTTTTACACAGTATTTCGCACTCTCCTCACAGGCGCGAAGATAAAGCTCTCCGTCTGACACCATGGCAAAAACCGCATCATCCACCGCCAGGGTATAGCCTCCAAACAGCGCGCGATGATGAATCTCGCCCAACGGGGAGAGGTATTCCTGGGATTTATAAATCCGTTCATAAGATATCTTTTTCATGATATTTCCCTTCAAAATCATAAAGTAACAACGAAATTTCTTACTAGCGGATCCGTTAGCAGGAAAATAGGCAACTTATCGCCGATGAGCAAGATGATTTTTCGAGGGACATCAACATTGAATGAATTTTGCGAGTCGCTTTCCGAAAATGAGGTTGATCTTTATGCATACAGGGGTTACTGTATATCCATACAGTAACTACAGGGCTGGAATGAATATGCACACTTCAGGCTATGCAAATCGCTCAACCTCTCTCTCTTCTACCGCAGGCAATGTCGCGCAGAATTCCGTCGAGCGTGTTTCCACGGGGCTTATCAGTGAAGTGGTTTATCGTGAAGACCAGCCCCTGTTGACGCAACTTCTGTTGTTGCCGTTATTACAACAGCTTGGTCAGCAATCGCGCTGGCAGCTTTGGCTAACGCCTCAGCAAAAACTGAGCCGTGAGTGGGTTCAGTCCGCAGGCCTTCCGCTTACCAAGGTCATGCAAATTAATCAGCTCCCGCCGTGCGATACCGTTGAGTCGATGATCCGCGCGTTACGCACCGGAAATTACAGCGTGGTGATTGGATGGCTACCAGAAGAATTGACGGAAGAGGAGCATTACCGTCTGACTGAAGCAGCCGAAGAAGGGAATGCGATCGGGTTCATTATGCGTCCGGTTCGATCGGATTCTTACCGCAGAGGACAACTTTCTGGGCTAAAAATTCACTCAAATTTGTATCATTGAGTGAAATTAAGATTTTTCCTGGAATTTTTTTTGACCTCAAGATGGCATTAAAGTTCCCGGTCACAAAATTGCGGCAAGGCTTGTCTGGTGCGGTTCTCCTTAATTTTATTGCACAAAATTCGTTCGAAAAATGTTAAATAATCGGTATACGGAACTTTTTTTTTCATATGCCTGACGGACTTCACACTTGTAAGTTTTCAGCTACGTTGTAGACTTTACATCGCCAGGGGTGCTCGGCCTAAGCCGAAGATATCGGTAGATTTATATTTGACCACGCCCCCCGGTGAAGGATTTAACCGTGATTCTCTCTTGAGACTTTCATGGCGAATTTTGGATGATAACGAGGCGCAAAAAATGAAAAAGACAGCTATCGCGATTGCAGTGGCACTGGCTGGCTTCGCTACCGTAGCGCAGGCCGCTCCGAAAGATAATACCTGGTATGCAGGTGGTAAACTGGGCTGGTCTCAGTTCCACGACACCGGCTGGTACAACAGCAGCCTGAACAATGATGGCCCAACTCACGAGAGCCAGCTTGGTGCAGGTGCGTTCGGTGGCTATCAGGTTAACCCGTATGTTGGTTTTGAAATGGGTTACGACTGGTTAGGTCGTATGCCATACAAAGGCGACACCATCAACGGCGCTTTCAAAGCACAGGGCGTTCAGCTGACCGCTAAACTGGGCTACCCAATCACTGACGATCTGGACGTGTACACCCGTCTGGGCGGCATGGTATGGCGCGCAGATTCCAGCAACAACATCTCTGGTGACAACCATGACACCGGTGTTTCCCCAGTATTCGCTGGTGGCGTTGAGTGGGCTATGACCCGTGACATCGCTACCCGTCTGGAATACCAGTGGGTTAACAACATCGGCGACGGCAACACCGTTGGTGTTCGTCCAGACAACGGCATGCTGAGCGTAGGTGTTTCCTACCGTTTCGGCCAGCAGGAAGAAGCAGCACCAGTTGTTGCTCCAGCGCCGGCTCCAGCTCCAGAAGTACAGACCAAGCACTTCACTCTGAAGTCTGACGTTCTGTTCAACTTCAACAAAGCGACTCTGAAACCAGAAGGCCAGCAGGCACTGGATCAGCTGTACACCCAGCTGAGCAACCTGGATCCTAAAGACGGTTCCGTAGTGGTTCTGGGCTTCACCGACCGTATCGGTTCTGACGCTTACAACCAGAAACTGTCTGAGAAACGTGCTCAGTCTGTTGTTGATTACCTGATCTCTAAAGGTATCCCAGCTAACAAGATCTCCCCACGTGGTATGGGCGAATCTAACCCAGTTACTGGCAACACCTGTGACAACGTGAAAGCTCGCGCTGCACTGATCGACTGCCTGGCTCCAGATCGTCGCGTAGAGATCGAAGTTAAAGGCATCAAAGACGTTGTAACTCAGCCAGCGGCATAAGTTATCGTCTTATAAAAAAACCCCGCCATGCGGGGTTTTTTATTGTCTGAAGAAAAGAAAAATCTATTTTTTACCCAACAGAGCCTGAAGGTCGTTCTTCAGCGTCGACATCTGGTTGGCGTACTTCTCTTTATGTTCGGCATCCTCAATCAGCTGCACGATGGTTTCCGAAAGCGTTTTGCCCCGTCGTTGTGCCAGCCCAGCCAGGCGTTGCCAGACAACGAACTCCAGATCGATTGATTTTTTGCGAGTGTGCTGATGCTCAGCATTAAAATGCCGTTTGCGTCGGGCACGGATAGTTTGCTTCATCCGGTTCAACAGCGCAGGATTGATGTGTTTCTCAATCCAGCCGTTAACCTGTACCGGTTCATTTTCGAGGGTCAGCAAAATATCCACGGCTTCTTGCGCAGCGCTGGCTTCGATGTAGCAGGTGATCAGCTCCCCTTCACGGTGCTTTTTGACCAGGTACTTCCATTTCCAGCCGCTTTCGAGATTTTCCAGTTGTTGATATTTCATTGCGATCTCAGTGTTACCACGTAACTCTGTTCAGAATATCAGTTTTTTAGCAATCTGCTGAAAAGAAATCATATCCTGTGAGTGAATGCAGCCAATCGCCCTGTCGAAATCCCCAATCCTGCTTGGGTACAGCCCCCCGCTTACGGTATACTCCACGCTTTTACATCTGACTAAAAAACATCAACTTTGACCATTACGAAACTTGCATGGCGTGACCTTGTTCCGGATACCGAAAGTTACCAGGAACTGTTTGCACAGCCCGAACTCGCAAAAGAACACGAATTCATCCTTAGCGATACGCAGCCTCGTTTGCATTATGCGCTGGAGCAGGTGTTAAGCCCATGGGCCACAGCGCCCTTCATGCTGCTCAAGGCCCCGGAAGAAGCGGAATACCTGACGCTGCTCGGAGATGCCGTGCGCCAGCTGAAGCCGGAAGCGAACGCAGTTTTTGGCGGCCAGTATCGTATTGCGGGACATGATGTCACTTTCGAACCAACGGCGCTGGCCGATGGCCGTTTTGCCGTTAAAGGCGAAGTGATTACCGCTAACTGGGTCGAGGCGGAACAACTCTTTGGTTGTCTACGCCAGTTTAATGGCGAACTTTCGCTGCAGCCGGGGCTGGTACATCGCGCAAATGGCGGTGTTCTCATCATCTCACTGCGCACCCTGCTCTCGCAGCCGCTGCTATGGATGCGTCTGAAAACTATCGTGCACCAGCAGCGTTTCGACTGGGTCGGCTACGATGAGTCTCGTCCTCTGCCTGTCTCTGTTCCGTCTATGCCGCTGTCGCTGACCGTCGTGCTGATGGGCGACCGTGAATCGCTGGCGGACTTCCAGGAAATGGAGCCAGAACTCGCTGAGCAGGCGGTGTATAGCGAATACGAAGACAACGTCCAGATTGCTGACGCCGACGATATGGCGCAGTGGTGCCAGTGGGTGATGGACGTTGCTGAACGTTTTGCGCTGCCAACCCCTGCGGCTGACGCGTGGCCGGGCTTAATCCGCGAAGCGGTACGCTACACCGGTGACCAGGAAACGCTGCCGCTTTGCCCACTCTGGATCGGCAAACAGCTGCGTGAAGTGGGTGTGATCAGCGGTAACGGGGCGTTCACCGGAGAACAGCTCACTCAGATGCTGGCTCAGCGTGAGTGGCGAGAAGGCTATCTTGCCGACCGTATGCAGGATGAAATTCTGCTGGAACAAATTCTGGTTGAAACCGAAGGCGAACGCGTAGGGCAAATCAACGCCCTGTCGGTGATTGAATTTCCCGGACATCCGCGCGCATTCGGGGAACCGTCCCGTATCAGCTGCGTTGTGCACATTGGCGATGGCGAGTTCACCGATATTGAACGGAAAGCCGAGCTGGGCGGCAACATTCACGCGAAAGGCATGATGATCATGCAAGCGTTTTTGATGTCAGAGCTGCAGCTTGAGCAACAGATCCCCTTCTCCGCCTCGCTGACGTTTGAGCAGTCCTACAGCGAAGTGGATGGCGATAGCGCCTCTATGGCCGAGCTGTGCGCCTTAATCAGCGCTCTGGCGGAAGTGCCCATCAATCAGAACATCGCGATCACCGGTTCGGTGGACCAGTTTGGTCGTGCCCAGCCAGTGGGAGGCCTCAACGAAAAAATTGAAGGCTTCTTCTCCATCTGTCAGCAGCGCGGTTTAAACGGTAAACAGGGTGTGATTATTCCTGCTCCCAACGCACGCCATTTGAGCCTCAGTCAGGATATTCTGGATGCGGTTGAGCAAGAGCAATTCGCCATCTGGGCCATCGAAGGGATTGAGGATGCGCTACCCTTACTGACAAATCTGGTATGGGATGGCGAAGGGCAAACTACCCTGATGCAGACTATCCAGGAGCGCATAGCTCAGGCGACACAGCAGGATGCTCGTCATCGTTATCCATGGCCGTTACGCTGGCTGGGCTGGTTTAGTTCGAACTGATCGGACTTGTTCAGCGTACACGTGTTAGCTATCCTGCGTCCTTCACTAAAATAAGGCTTACTGAGAACATGGTAGATAAACGCGAATCCTATACAAAAGAAGATCTTCTTGCCTCTGGTCGCGGTGAACTGTTTGGCGCTAAAGGCCCACAGTTACCGGCCCCGAACATGCTGATGATGGACCGTGTCGTGAAAATGACCGAAACCGGCGGCAACTTCGATAAGGGTTACGTAGAAGCAGAACTCGATATCAACCCGGACCTGTGGTTCTTCGGTTGCCACTTTATTGGCGATCCGGTAATGCCTGGCTGTCTTGGCCTGGATGCCATGTGGCAGCTGGTTGGCTTCTATCTGGGCTGGCTGGGCGGCGAAGGTAAAGGCCGTGCGCTGGGCGTGGGCGAAGTAAAGTTCACCGGCCAGGTCCTGCCTACAGCGAAGAAAGTGACCTATCGTATTCACTTCAAGCGCATCGTTAACCGCCGCCTGATTATGGGCCTGGCAGATGGCGAAGTGCTGGTAGACGGTCGTCTGATCTATAGCGCAAGCGACCTGAAAGTCGGCCTGTTCCAGGATACTTCAGCTTTCTGATCGTGTTTTTGGCACCCCCAGAAAGGCGAAACCTCCGCATTGCGGAGGTTTCTTTTTTGAAAGAGACGTTATCAGGCTATGAGTGCCCTGTCGCCGATGGCTTCTCGCCAGCCTCCAAGCCATTGTGACCTTTGATTTATCGTCTGATAAGGACACATTTCTTTAGAACGTCCAGCGATGCCGGCCTGATAACCACGTTGATGAGCCCGTTCCAGGCGATCTCGTTTCTGTCTCTTCATGCCTCGTTTCCCTCATTCTTTTGTCTGGTGGAAAGAAAACAGTGTCTGCACTAAATGCACAGGCACAGATAACGAATACCCCGAATTAGTCGCATCGTCAATGTTCAAAATTCATACGGGTGTCATATTTGTGAGCTAGCTGGAAGTTCATTTGTACAAAAATTGTGACGTAGCACAAGTAACAAACTGAACTGAAAACGAAAAAAAACCGCAATCAGCAACAGGCCAACTGCGGTTTTTGATGATGAATTTTACTTATGGCAGCCGGGAAATTTCTCTCGCGATGCTGGCCGACTCCTGTGCCCAACCCTGAGCCAGGACTTTCACCATTTCGTCGTAGCCATCTTTCTGCTGCTTCAGCTCCAGATGGAAAGGACGCTTAATCAGCTGCCCCTGATGGTTCAGCAACCACTCCCCGCTAATCACCACCGCACCGTCATAACGGCCGTGGAAGCCCGTTACGGTGACGTTCAGCGTATCCTGATCGTTACCCAGCGGCTGCGACGCGACTACCCACCCCGGAAGCTGGCTGCCCAGATTGGCCACCAGCGTGTTGCGCAGCTGCTGATCCAGAGGGCTGGCCCACAGGTTGTTCGTCGCAATCACATATTTAACGTCGCTGGTCTGATAGACCACACCGTTTCCTGCCAGATAATCCGGCACGGCAACCTGCTCAACCCACAGCTGGCGGTTTCCCTGGCTGGCCGTGCTTTGCCCACCGCTGTGGGTAGCCACGGGCAGCTGATAGTAGCTTTTATTATCTACCCCTGAACTGCACGCCGTTAACAGCAGAGCGCCAACCATCAATAGCCACTTTTTCATTCTTTTGCCCTCTTCGGCTCAGGATCCTTTTTATCTTTCGCTTCGAACACCAGCGCGTTGCTCTTCTCGTTGAGCGTTTTCAGCACCGGCTGCAGTTCACGTAAGACCTGATCAAGACGCTGCATATCTGCCACCATCTTGTTGTAGGCCGCTGAACCCGGCTGGAAGCCCTGCATACTGCGGTTCAGCTCACGCAGCGTTTTCTGCATATCCTGCGGCAGCTGCTGCATACTCTGGCTCGCCGTGATCTTGTTGATGTTATCCAGCGTAGTTTGCAGACGACGCATCGTTGCCTGGCTTTCGCTCAGAGAGTTCGTCGCCGCTTCAATCATCGGATTCAGTGGCAGATTGTTGATCTTATCCAGCGTCTCCATCAGGCGCTGTTGGATCTGAGCCAGACCGCTGCTCACCGTTGGGATGATTTTGTAGCCACCGAATTCGCGGATACCGGTAATCGGCGGTGCTTTCGGGTAGAAATCCATATCGACATACAGCGCGCCGGTAACCAGGTTACCCGTCTTCAAGGAGCCACGCAGGCCACGCTCCATCAGTTGACTGATATGGGTGGCAATATCCTGATTATCGCCAATCTGGTTAAGCAGACGCTCCGGCTCAATGCGGATCAGCACCGGAATACGATAATCATCGTCCAGCATCTGGCTCAGGCCCGGGACAAAGAACGGAACTTGCCCAACCGTACCGAGGCGAATGCCGCGGAACTCAACGGGCGCCCCCGGCTGCAGGCCGCGAACAGAGTCTTTAAAGAACATCAGGAAGTCAATGTGATCGGTATAGAGCGCATCCTGAATGCTTTTTTGATCGTCAAAGAGGCGGAAAGCGGTATTCTCTGCGACCGGCTGGCCCAAATCCAGGCCTTCCGGCACGTCAAAACTCACGCCGCCGCCAAAAAGCGTGGTCAGCGAACCCATTTCAACGCGCATGCCTGCCGAGGTCAGATCCACCGCGATCCCGCTGTCTTTCCAGAAACGGACGTTGCTGGTGACCAGTCGATCGTTTGGCGCATTGATGAAGAGCTGATAGCTGATCGCGCGTTTCTGCGGATCAAACGTGCTTTTCTCAACCGACCCGACGCGGTAGCCGCGGAACAGAACCGGGTCACCCGCCGTGAGCTGGCCGGCTTTTTTGCTGTCGAGGATCACGCGGATCCCCTTGGCATCAGGCGGTGCAAGCGGCGGCGAATCCAGAAGCTGGTATTTGGCTGGCTGGTTACCCTTAGCGCCAGGCTGCAGCTCAATGTAGGCACCCGAAAGCAGTGTTCCTAAGCCGCTAATCCCCTCACGCCCCACCTGCGGCTTAACGACCCAGAAAACGGAATCGCCGTGCAGCAGTTTTTCCATGCCGGCATTAAGGCGCGCCTTAATCTCCACATGAGTTAAATCGTCGGTCAGGGTTGCGCTTTCCACCACGCCCACATCCACGCTCCGGCTTTTGATGGTCGTTTTACCGCCCTCAATCCCCTCGGCATTGGTGGTAATCAGCGTCACTTCCGGTCCCTGATGGCTGTAGTGATAAAACAGGATCCATGCCCCGATCAGCGCGGTCACGATGGGGAAAATCCACACCGGTGACCAGTTCTTGACCTTCTGCACTTTCGCCTCTCCACTCTTATTTTCCATGCTCTTACTCTTCCTCATGCCTTGATTCAGGCTCACGATCCCACGATAAACGAGGGTCGAAGGTCATGGCCGCAAACATGGTCATAATCACGACCAGTGCAAACATTAAAGCCCCCATCGCGGGATAAATACTCATCAAGCCGCCCATTCGCACCAGTGCAGAGAGAACGGCGATGACAAACACGTCAATCATTGACCAGCGTCCGACAAACTCAACCACTTCATAAATCAGGTGCATACGTTCGCTGTCGCGTTTTCCATGACCTTTCGCATCCCAGCAGAGCCAGGCGATGGCGATCATTTTTAAGGTTGGCACCATAATACTGGCGATAAAGATCACGCCGGCGACAGGATAGGAACCTTCGCCCCACAGCAGTATCACACCGGCCAGGATCGTCGAGGGCATTTTGTCACCGAGCAAATCGGTGATCATGATTGGCAGAATATTGGCTGGCAGATACAGCATGATAGACGTGACCAGCAGAGCCATCGTCCACTGCAGGCTGTTTTTACGGCGTACGTGCCCTTTCGTTTCGCAGCGTGGACAAACATCGAGATCGGCGGGCAGTACGGCGGTACAGCACGGGCACGAGCGTAGCCCCTGACGAATGCCGGGCACGCCGACTTTTACCGTCTGCGCAAGCGTCGGTGCCGGGGCGATATCATCCCACGCCCAGCGCCTGTCCACGCACTGGAAGGCGCGCAGCTGCAGGACACAGTACAGGCACCACGGAATAAAGCTGCTGCCGATCCCCACATCACCGTACGCCATGAGCTTCACGAAACTGACCAGAATGCCCGCCAGAAAGATCTCGGCCATGCCCCAGCTTTTGAGCTGAAAAAGGATACGCGCGAGCCGGATTTTCAGTGATGAGGGCATCCTGACGCGGTTGACCAGCAAAAGGATAACGACCAGGCAAAAAGCCGGGACTATCTGGACAAACAGGAGAAAAAAGGTGCCGAGGCTGGCGTAATCTTCCGAGAACATCACGCCCGGGATTTCAAGCAGATCCACCTGGCTGGTTATCCCTCCCACCTTCATATAGATGAAGGGGAAGAGATTGGAGAGCAGCAGCATGAACAATGCTGCCAGAGCGTAAGCAGTGGGACGCTGCCGCGGCGCGTCCCACTCGGTTGTCAACGTTGCGCCGCAACGTGGACACAGGGCTTTATGTCCGTGACCAAGCTCTGGCAACGCCACGAGCATATCGCATTGCGAGCATAAAATATGCCTGTCGGCATGGTGCTGGTCACACATATGTTATCCCTGTTTATGCGCCGTTTTTCAGAGACTCAAGGTACTCCCAGCGCTCAAATGCTTCTTCCAGGGCTTTTTCAGCCGCGGACAGTTCAGCCAGTACCTTCTGAGTATAGTCATGCGATTGGGTAAAAAATGACGCATCAGCGACCTGTTTTTGCAGATCCTCAAGCGCGGCCTCCAGCTCTTCAAGACGCTGCGGTAGCCCCTCCAGTTCGCGCTGCAGGTTATAGCTTAGTTTAGCCGAGGTTTTCTTGACAGTTTCTGCTTTTGTTACAGCAGGTTCTGAACTTATTTTGGACTTTGACTGTTTCTGCGCCAGAGACTGCGATTGCTGCCCTTTTGCATCGTGATAACCGCCTACGTATTGTCCAATTCGTCCCTCACCTTCGAAGATCCAGCACTCGGTTACTGTGTTATCCACGAACTGACGATCGTGGCTGACCAGCATTACTGTCCCCTGATAACCGTCAATTAGTTCTTCGAGCAATTCCAGCGTTTCGACATCCAGGTCGTTCGTTGGTTCATCGAGAATCAACAGGTTACTTGGTTTCAGGAACAGACGCGCCAGCAGCAGACGATTACGCTCTCCGCCAGATAACGCACGGACTGGGGTCATCGCACGTTTCGGATGGAACAGGAAGTCCTGCAGATAGCCCAGCACGTGGCGCGGCTTGCCGTTTACCATCACCTCTTGCTTGCCTTCGGCGAGGTTATCCATCACCGTGCGGTCCGGATCCAGCTCCGCGCGGTGCTGGTCGAAGTAGGCAACTTCCAGCTTAGTCCCACAGTGAATGCGGCCGCTGTCGGCCTGCAGCTGGCCCAGCATCAGCTTCAGCAGCGTGGTTTTACCACAGCCGTTCGGGCCGATAAGCGCAATTTTGTCACCGCGCTGAACCTGGGCGGAGAAAGCTTTCACCAGCACTTTGCCATCAACCTGATAGTTGACGTTTTCCATTTCGAAGACAATCTTGCCTGAACGGGACGCTTCTTCCACCTGCATTTTGGCGCTGCCCATTACTTCACGGCGTTCGCTGCGCTCACGGCGCATTGCCTTCAGAGCGCGCACGCGGCCTTCGTTACGGGTACGGCGGGCCTTGATGCCCTGGCGGATCCACACCTCTTCCTGCGCCAGCTTGCGGTCGAACTCCGCATTCTGCAGCTCTTCCACGCGCAGGTTTTCTTCTTTCTCAAGCAGATAGGTGTCGTAATCGCCAGGATAGGTGACCAGCTTGCCGCGGTCGAGATCGACAATACGCGTCGCCATGTTGCGAATAAACGAACGGTCATGCGAGATAAAGATGATGGTGCCGCTGAAGGTTTTCAGGAAGCCTTCCAGCCAGTCAATCGCTTCAATATCCAGGTGGTTCGTCGGTTCGTCCAGCAGCAGCACCTTCGGCCCGCTGACCAGCGCGCGGCCCAGGGCCGCTTTACGCAGCCAGCCGCCGGAGAGCGCCGACAGCTCCATGTCCGCTTCCAGACCAAGCTGGGCCAGAACCTCGTTAATGCGGTTTTCAAGCTGCCACAGACCGTGGTGATCGAGCATCTCCTGCACTTTCGCCAGTTCGTTGAGGTTCTTGTCGCTCGGATCGGTCATCACCAGATGCGATATCTCGTGATAGCGCTTCAGGTATTCGGCCTGCTCAGAGATCCCTTCCGCCACGAAATCGTAAACGCTGCCGGTCACGTGACGCGGCGGGTCCTGCTGGAGGCGGGAGACGATCAGATCCTGCTCGTAAACGATGCGGCCGTCATCCAGCCCCTGTTCGCGGTTGAGGATTTTCATCAGCGTGGATTTACCCGCGCCGTTACGGCCCACCAGACAGACGCGCTCGTTATCTTCGATATGCAGCTCTGCATTATCGAGAAGCGGCGAGTCGCTGAAAGAGAGCCACGCGCCGTGCATACTAATTAAAGACATTTATTTTTCCTTTCAGACCGCGGTAATCAACCAGCAGTTATGAATTTGACGGTTGCGGGCAAAGTCCTGAGACAGCGTTTTTTGGCTGATTTCTTGTGCTTTCAGTCCCAGGGCTGCTAAGCCGTCATGATCCATACGGAAGCCGCGTTTGTTGTTCGAGAACATAATGGTGCCGCCCTTACGCAGCAGGCGCTTCAGGTCGGTCATCAGGCGCAGGTGATCGCGTTGAACGTCAAAGCTATCCTCCATGCGCTTGGAGTTGGAGAAGGTCGGCGGATCGATAAAGATCAGGTCGAACTGCTCGTCGGTATCGCGCAGCCAGCCCAGCACGTCGGCCTGCATCAGTCGGTGCTGACGTCCGGTCAGCCCGTTAAGACGCAGGTTGCGCTCCGCCCACTCCAGATAGGTGCGGGACATATCTACCGTGGTGGTGCTCCGCGCGCCGCCCAGACCCGCATGCACGCTCGCGCTGCCGGTATAGGAGAACAGGTTGAGGAAATCTTTGCCCTTGCTCATCTGACCCAGCATGCGACGGGCGATACGGTGGTCGAGGAACAGGCCGGTATCCAGATAGTCGGTCAGGTTCACCCATAGGCGAGCGTTGTATTCGCCCACTTCGATGAAGTCGCCCTTCTCGCCCATCTTCTGGTACTGATTTTTCCCTTTCTGACGCTCGCGGGTTTTCAGCACCAGCTTGTTAGGCGCAATGCCGAGCACGGCGATGGTGGCCGCAATCACATCCAGCATGCGCTGACGCGCTTTTTGCGCATCAATGGTTTTCGGTGGCGCATATTCCTGAATCACCACCCAGTCCGCGTAGCGGTCAACCGCCACGTTGTACTCCGGCAGATCGGCATCGTACAGGCGATAGCATTCAATGCCCTCCTGCTTCGCCCACTTCTCAAATTTCTTCAGGTTCTTGCGCAGGCGGTTGGCGTAATCTTCCGCCACGCCGGATGGCTTACTGTCCGCCGCTTTCTCCGCCAGATGGTAGTTTTTTTGCACGCAGTCCAGCGGGCCGTTTTTCGCTTTAAACTGGCGATCGGCACGCAGCTGCAGGCAGCTCAGCAGCTCCGGCGAGGCGCTAAACAGCGACAGGTTCCAGCCGCCGAAGTAGTCCTTCATATTGCGCCCCAGCAGGCTGTGCAGGGCAATCAGCGCCGGTTCGCTGTCCAGACGCTCGCCGTATGGCGGGTTACTGATCACGGTACCGTACGGACCTTTTGGCAGCGGGTTGGTCAGATTCGCCACGTCTTTCACCTCAAAGGTGACCAGCTCGCCGATACCGGCGCGACGGGCGTTGCTGCGCGCGCGTTCGATTACGCGCGGGTCGCTGTCCGAACCGTAGAAGTGGGAGGTGTACTCCGCCAGACCTTTACGCGCGCGGGTCTGCGCGTCGTCTTTGACCTCTTTCCAGAGCGCTTCGTCGTGCTGCGCCCAGCCTTTAAAACCCCAGTGACCGCGATGCAGGCCCGGCGCGCGGTCGGTTGCCAGCATGGCCGCTTCAATCAGCAACGTACCGGAACCACACATCGGATCGAGCAGCGGCGTGCCCGGCTGCCAGCCGGAGCGCATTACAATGGCGGCGGCCAGCGTTTCTTTAATTGGCGCCATACCGGTACGATCGCGGTAGCCGCGCAGGTGCAGGCCTGCGCCACTCAGATCGAGAGAAATACTCGCCGTGTCACCGTTGAGCCAGACGTTAATACGCAGATCCGGATTTTCGCGATCGACGTTTGGACGTTCCTTATTTTTACGCGTGAAGCAGTCCACAATGGCGTCTTTTACGCGCAGGGCACCGTACTGGCTGTTGCGGATCTCGTCGTTCACGCCGTTGAAATGCACCGCAAAGGTGGCATTGGGCGTGAAGATCTCTGTCCAGTCGATCATCTGTACGCCGGTATAGAGATCCAGGTCGCTATAGACCTTGCACTCCTTCATCGGCAGCATGATGCGCGACGCCAGACGGCTCCACATCAGGCTCTGGTAAATAAGCCGCGTGTCGCCCTCAAAATGGACACCACCCTGAACCACCTGGCACTCTTGCGCGCCCAGGCTTTCCAGTTCAGTTTTTAACAGCTCTTCCAGCCCACGGGCCGTACTGGCAAACAGAGAATTCATATCGTCACTTTTACTCTTAGAAAATTGTCGCGCATTATAGCTAATATGGCGTGTATGTCATAAAGTTGAAGGCTTATTTTCATTTGCGGGAGTGTGCAGTGGCGACGTTATCCAGGCTTTTTATTCATCCGGTGAAATCCATGCGCGGCATTGGCGTCTCTCACGCGCTGGCCGACATGAGCGGATTCGCCTTCGATCGTATTTTTATGGTCACCGAGCCTGACGGCACGTTCATTACCGCACGCCAGTTCCCGCAGATGGTTCTCTTTACCCCTTCCCCGCTTCATGACGGTATACACCTTACCGCGCCGGACGGTTCCAGCGCGGTAATTCGCTTTGCTGATTTTGCGCCTGTCGATGCGCCAACGGAAGTGTGGGGCAATCATTTTACCGCGCGCATCGCCCCGGATGAGATTAACCGCTGGCTGAGCGGTTTCTTCTCTCGCGACGTGCAGCTGCGCTGGGTAGGTCCTGAACTGACGCGTCGCGTGAAGCGCCATGACGCCGTTCCCCTCTCCTTCGCCGATGGTTTCCCGTTCCTGCTGACTAACGAAGCCTCGCTGCGTGATTTACAAGGCCGCTGCAAGGCCAGCGTTCAGATGGAACAGTTCCGTCCGAACCTGGTGGTCACGGGCGCCGACGCCTGGGAAGAAGACTCCTGGAAAGTGATCCGCATCGGTAGCGTCATCTTTGATGTCGTAAAACCCTGCAGCCGCTGCATTTTCACCACGGTGAGCCCTGAGAAAGGCCAGAAGCACCCTTCCGGCGAACCGCTGAAGACGCTGCAGTCGTTCCGCACTGCGCAGGACAACGGCGATGTGGATTTCGGTCAGAACCTGATCCCGCGCTCCAGCGGCGCAATCCGCGTCGGTGATGAGGTAGAAATTCTTGCCCGAGGGCCTGCAAAAGAGTACGGCTCAGGTCAGGAAGAAGAAATGGTCGACGTTGTGACGAATGTCGCCTCTGCGGTAGATATTCACTGGCAGGGCAACGTCATCCGTGGCAACAACCAGCAGGTATTACTGGAGCAACTGGAGCAGGCAGGTATTCGCGTACCCTATTCCTGTCGCGCAGGCATTTGCGGATGCTGCCGCATCAGGCTGGTGGATGGAGAGGTCAGTGCGCTGAAAAAATCGGCAATTGGAAATGACGGCACAATTCTGTGCTGTAGCTGCATACCGAAAACGTCCGTACAGCTGGAAGCTTAAACCGCCTGTTCAAGGCTGAAGGAATCTACGCGCAGCTGTGGCTTAAGCCTGTCGTTCATCACTTTAATGGCATCGCCAAGCTGCATCGTCCGCCCGGCAATGGTTACGCCGGGCTGTGCCAGCAGGCAGAGCGCCGCATTTTCGCCTGGCTCAACCACCAGCAGGCTCACCTCTTCTGCGGTATCGCTCAGATTGACGCTGGCCGCGTCCCCCGTTGCCGGGGTCCAGCTCATACCATGCGCAAGAAAATGCCAGCTTTTTGGCATTTGCGGTTTCAGGAAGCGGATAGCCACCAGCGCATTTAATACCAGCTCGGCACGCTGCTCTTTAGAGAGCACCAGATCGCGACATTTTTCTTCAAAGGAGAAATAAAGCGCCGCATCGTCAACGCAAAAGCCCGACGGGGAAAATGCATCCGGGGTTAACATTCGGCGGGCAAAACGAGAACGAAACAACATGCCATTGGCTAAATCGAGCATCATTCGGTCATGCTCGTCGCAAAAATACCAGCGCCAGTTATCGTCAGGTTTAATTCGCATGTGTCTCTCCCGTCCCCAAACGTCCTGTACTAAAAATGTCCTGTTTGCCGCCTCGTTATAACACCATTAATAAAAGACTATAATGACTAAATAAGCAACAGTGACGGAATATAAAACAACCAGGGCTGGAAATAAAGCCCTGGTTGTCTGATTAAGAGAAAAGATTAGATATGAGTAACGATTTCTTTAATCAACGGCGGTCCTTTAAAAATAAAGCCGGAATAGATTTGCACCAGTGACGCACCTGCCGCCATTTTCTCGCGCGCAGCAATCACTGAGTCAATGCCGCCGACGCCAATAATCGGCAGACGTCCTTTTAATTCCGCAGACAGCGCGCGAATAATTTCGGTGCTTTTTAATTGCACCGGACGTCCACTCAACCCACCCGCTTCGTCACAGTTTTTCATTCCCTGCACGAGGGAACGATCTAGAGTGGTATTGGTCGCAATAACACCATCAATATTATGGCGAACCAAACTGTCGGCAACCTGGATCAATTCTTCAGGAGAAAGATCCGGGGCGATCTTAACCGCGACCGGAACATATTTATGGTGGATCGTCTGGAGTTCATTTTGTTTATTTTTAATGGCACTCAGAAGATCGTCCAGCGCTTCGCCATATTGTAAAGAACGCAGACCCGGAGTATTGGGTGAAGAAATATTCACCGCGATATAACCGGCATAGGCGTAGACTTTTTCCATACAAATCAGATAGTCATCTTTACCCTGCTCGACCGGCGTGTCTTTATTTTTGCCGATATTGATGCCTAATATCCCGTCAAAATGGGCTTTTTTTACGTTCTCCACCAGGTGATCAACACCGAGGTTATTAAAGCCCATGCGGTTGATCAGCCCTTCGGCTTCAACCAGGCGGAACAGGCGCGGCTTGTCATTTCCCGGCTGCGGGCGCGGCGTAACGGTACCGATTTCAATGGAGCCAAAGCCCATCGCGCCCAGGGCATCAATGCACTCGCCATTTTTGTCCAGACCGGCCGCCAGACCCAGCGGATTTTTAAAGGTCAGACCCATGCACTGCACAGGTTTTTCCGGCACATTCTGACGCACCAGAGCGGCCAGCGGCGTTCCGGTAATACGACGTAATTGCTGGAATGTAAATTCATGAGCGCGCTCAGGGTCGAGCTGGAAAAGGGCTTTACGAACGAAGGGGTAGTACATGAACTCTCCTGGATTCCCGGTGTGCAAACCGGGAGGGGATTATGGGCGATCCACGCGCGAAAGGGAATTGACCTGCGGCAAAAAATCAGCGCAAAACGCAATCGTTTACCTTCCCGTCTATTTCTTATGCACTTTTTCGCATTTTAATTGCAGATAAATCATTTAGTGGAATAACCGCGCGGTGTCACACTCCTGAAAATTGTTATGAATGTTAGATAAAAGCAAACAATTGGTTATAAGGAGGAAGTATGCGCGTCATTACCCTGGCCGGAAGTCCACGATTCCCTTCGCGCTCCAGCGCCCTGCTGGAATATGCCCGCGAAAAACTCAATGCCCTGGATGTGGAAGTGTGCCACTGGAACCTGCATAACTTCGAACCTGAAGATCTGCTCTATGCCCGTTTCGACAGCCCTGCTCTTAAAACGCTCATCGAGCAGCTTAACGGCGCTGACGGCTTAATTGTGGCAACGCCCATTTATAAAGCCTCCTTTTCCGGGGCGCTGAAAACCCTGCTCGATCTGCTTCCGGAGCGCGCCCTGGACGGCAAAGTTGTGCTGCCGCTGGCAACGGGCGGTACGGTTGCCCATTTACTGGCCGTGGATTATGCCCTGAAGCCGGTGCTGAACGCGTTGAAAGCGCAGGAGATCCTCCACGGCGTTTTCGCAGATGACTCCCAGGTTATCGATTATCAACATAAACCTCATTTTACGCCAAACCTGCAAACCCGCCTCGATAACGCTCTGGAAACCTTCTGGCACGCTCTGCACCGCAGGGATATCCAGGCCCCGGCGTTTGGTCAGCCTCAAGGAGTCGCACATGTTTAAAACGTTAACCCGTATCGGACTGGCAGGTCTGATGGCACTTACCTCGCTGGCCCATGCCGCAGAAGCGGCTCCGGAAAGTTTGCGCATTGGCTATCAGAAAGGCAGCGTCAGCATGGTGCTGGCGAAAAGCCACCAGCTGCTGGAAAAACGCTTCCCGGACACCAAATTCTCCTGGGTGGAGTTCCCTGCTGGCCCGCAGATGCTAGAGGCCCTGAACGTCGGCAGTATCGATCTCGGCAGCACGGGCGATATTCCGCCGATATTTGCCCAGGCGGCGGGAGCGGACCTCGTCTATGTTGGCGTTGAGCCGCCCAAACCGAAGGCCGAAGTGATTCTGGTGCCTGAAAACAGCGACATTAAAAGCGTCGCCGACCTCAAAGGGCATAAAGTGGCTTTCCAGAAAGGTTCCAGCTCACACAACCTGCTGTTGCGTGCCCTGCAGGAAGCCGGGCTGAAGTTCACTGACATTCAGCCTGTTTACCTGA
The DNA here is from genome assembly GCF_003144775.1 of Enterobacter sp. CGMCC 5087. Classification (NCBI taxonomy): domain Bacteria; kingdom Pseudomonadati; phylum Pseudomonadota; class Gammaproteobacteria; order Enterobacterales; family Enterobacteriaceae; genus Enterobacter; species Enterobacter sp. CGMCC 5087. The sequence goes on from NZ_QFXN01000052.1 coordinate 49,226, forward strand.
CGCCTGCCGACGCCCGCGCCGCGTTCCAGCAGAAGAACGTTGATGCCTGGGCCATCTGGGATCCGTACTACTCCGCCGCATTGCTGCAGGGCGGCGTTCGCGTGCTGAAAGACGGTACCACGCTGAAGCAGACCGGCTCGTTCTATCTGGCCGCGCGTCCTTATGCTGAAAAGAACGGCGCATTTATTCAGGGCGTACTGGATACCTTTACCCAGGCCGATGCGCTGACCCAGACCCAGCGTCAGGAGAGCATTGCCCTGCTGGCGAAAACCATGGGCTTACCTGAGCCGGTGATCGCGAGCTATCTCAACCACCGTCCGCCGACCACCATTACGCCCGTGGACGCGCACGTCGCCGCGCTTCAGCAACAAACGGCTGACCTTTTCTATCAAAACCACCTGGTGCCAAAACAGGTCACTATCCGCGAACGCATCTGGCAGCCCGCAGGCAAAGAAGGAGCTAAATCATGAGTCTGAATCTTTTCTGGTTTTTACCCACCCACGGTGATGGACACTATCTTGGTACAGAAGAGGGCTCGCGCCCGGTTGACCACGGCTACCTGCAGCAGATTGCGCAGGCGGCAGACCGAATCGGTTTCACCGGGGTGCTGATCCCGACCGGACGTTCATGTGAAGATGCCTGGCTGGTCGCCGCGTCGATGATCCCGGTCACCCAGCGTCTGAAGTTCCTGGTTGCGTTACGCCCGAGCGTGGTCTCCCCCACCGTGGCGGCGCGTCAGGCGGCAACGCTGGACAGGCTGTCCAACGGTCGCGTCCTGTTTAACCTGGTGACGGGCAGCGATCCGCAGGAGCTGGCGGGCGATGGGGTATTCCTCGACCATACCGAGCGCTATGAAGCCTCCGCCGAGTTCACCCGCGTCTGGCGACGTCTGCTGGAAGGTGAAACCGTCACCTTTGAAGGCAAGCATATTCACGTTCGTGACGCGAAGCTCTACTTCCCGCCGGTTCAGCAGCCGCGACCGCCGCTCTATTTTGGCGGATCGTCGGATGTGGCCCAGGATCTGGCGGCAGAGCAGGTCGATCTCTATCTTACCTGGGGCGAACCGCCTGAGCTGGTGAAAGAAAAAATTGCCCAGGTACGCGCTAAGGCGGCCGCCCATGGCCGCAAGGTGCGCTTCGGTATTCGCCTGCACGTAATCGTGCGCGAAACCAATGAAGAAGCCTGGCAGGCCGCCGACCGTCTGATTTCCCATCTGGACGATGAGACCATCGCCAGGGCGCAGGCCGCGTTTGCCAAAACCGACTCCGTCGGACAGCACCGAATGGCTTCCCTGCACAACGGCAAGCGCGAGAATCTGGAGATCAGCCCGAACCTGTGGGCGGGCGTTGGCCTGGTGCGCGGCGGTGCGGGCACGGCGCTGGTCGGCGACGGACAGACCGTAGCCGCCCGGATTAATGAATACGCTGACCTGGGTATCGACAGCTTTATTCTCTCCGGTTACCCGCATCTTGAAGAGGCGTACAAGGTGGGCGAGCTGTTATTCCCGCATCTGGATGTTGCCATTCCGGAAATTCCGCAGCCGCAGCGGCTTCAGCTTCAGGGCGAAGCCGTGGCGAACGAGTTTATTCCACGCAAAGCCGCACAGAGCTAAGGAGTGACCATGTCTGCCACCTCACAAAAATGGCTGCTGCGCGCCGCGCCGTGGTTTTTACCCGTCGGCATTGTGGCTCTCTGGCAGCTCGCGTCATCCACCGGCTGGCTGTCGAGCCGCATTCTGCCCTCTCCGGAGGGCGTCGTAGAAGCGTTCTGGTCGCTGAGCGTGAGCGGCGAGCTGTGGCAGCACCTGGCGATCAGCTCCTGGCGCGCCGTGATTGGGTTTTCCATCGGCGGCAGCATCGGTCTGGTTCTGGGCCTGATCAGCGGCCTTTCCCGCTGGGGCGAGCGGCTGCTGGATACCTCCATCCAGATGCTGCGCAACGTGCCGCATCTGGCGCTGATCCCGCTGGTTATCCTGTGGTTTGGGATTGATGAGAGCGCCAAGATCTTCCTCGTGGCGCTGGGCACACTGTTCCCGATCTACATCAACACCTGGCACGGCATCCGCAACATCGATCGCGGTCTGGTGGAGATGGCGCGCAGCTACGGCTTATCGGGTTTTTCCCTCTTTATTCATGTCATTCTGCCAGGCGCCCTGCCCTCCATTATGGTCGGGGTGCGTTTTGCGCTCGGCCTGATGTGGCTGACGCTGATTGTGGCAGAGACCATCTCGGCCAACTCAGGCATTGGCTACCTGGCGATGAACGCCCGCGAATTCCTGCAAACGGACGTGGTGGTGGTTGCCATCATTCTGTATGCCCTGCTCGGCAAGCTCGCCGACGTCAGCGCCCAGTGGCTGGAGCGCAGCTGGCTGCGCTGGAACCCGGCCTATACCCTTCAGGAGGCGAAAGCATGAACACTGCACGACTGAATCAGGGAACGCCGTTACTGCTGAACGGCGTCACCAAACGCTACGGCGAAAACACCATTCTTAACGGGCTGGATCTGCATATTCCCGCCGGACAGTTTGTGGCCGTCGTCGGGCGCAGCGGCGGAGGCAAGAGTACGCTGCTACGGCTGCTGGCCGGACTGGAAGCCCCCAACGGCGGCGACATTCTGGCAGGGACAACGCCGCTTGCGAATATTCAGGACGATACCCGCATGATGTTCCAGGACGCGCGGCTGCTGCCGTGGAAAACGGTTATCGACAACGTCGGGCTCGGTCTTAAGGGCAGCTGGCGGGATGAAGCCCGCCAGGCGCTGGCCGCCGTTGGGCTGGAAAATCGAGCCGATGAATGGCCTGCTGCCCTTTCGGGTGGACAGAAGCAGCGCGTGGCGCTGGCGCGGGCGTTGATTCACCGTCCGGGCCTGCTGTTGCTCGATGAACCGCTGGGCGCGCTCGACGCCCTGACGCGAATCGAAATGCAGGATTTGATTGGATCCCTCTGGCAGGCGCACGGCTTTACGGTACTGCTGGTGACGCATGACGTGAGCGAAGCCGTCGCCATGGCTGACCGGGTGTTGTTAATAGAGGAAGGGAAAATCGGTCTGGATCTGACGGTGGATCTTCCGCGGCCTCGTCGCGTGGGCTCGGCAAGACTGGCGGAGCTGGAAGCGGAAGTGCTGGATCGGGTGATGAAACGGGGGGAAACGGAGTTGCGGCGAGCTAAGGCTAATGCCTGATGCCCTCACCCCGGCCTTCTCCCACGGGGAGAGGGAGTAAACACTAAAAACGGCAACCGAGGTTGCCGTTTTGCTTTTACCTGCCCACCGGGCTTTTACATCAGGCAAGCGCTTTAGCAATCTTCTCGTATAGATCGCCAGACAGGTTCTCCAGCCCTTTCAGCTGCTCAAGCGCGGCACGCATCTTCGCCTGACGCTTCGCATCGTAGCGTTTCAGACGGATCAGCGGCTCAATCAGACGCGACGCCACCTGCGGGTTACGGCTGTTCAGCTCGGTCAGCATTTCCACCATGAACTGATAACCGCTGCCGTCTTCGGCGTGGAACGCCGCCGGGTTGCTGCTGGCAAATGCGCCAATCAGAGAACGCACGCGGTTTGGGTTGCTCAGGGTAAAGGAGCGATGCTTCAGCAGGCTGCGCACGTTGCTGAGCGCATCGGCCGCCGGGCTGGTCGCCTGCAGGATGAACCATTTGTCCATCACCAGGCCATCCTGATGCCACTTGTCGTCGTACTCCTGCATCAGCGCATCCCGGCACGGCAGTTCAGCTGCAACGCTTGCGCCCAGCGCGGCCAGGGCGTCGGTCATATTATCCGCTTCGTGATACTGTTTGCTCACCAGGGTGTTCGCCAGCTCGGTTTCACCAAACGCCAGATAGCGCAGGCAGGTATTGCGCAGAGAACGTTTACCAATGTCCGCATGCTCAACGCGATAAGCGTCAAGCTTGTTGGCGTTATAAATAGCCAGGAACTCGTCCGCCAGTTCAGCAGCCAGCGTACGGGTCAGCGCTTCACGCACCGCCACGATCGCGATCGGATCGATAATTTCGAACAACTCCGCGATTTCAGTCGCTGACGGCAGGGTCAGAATTTCAGCGGCCAGCGCCGGGTCAATCTTCTCATCCAGCAGGATTGCGCGGAACGCGTCAGCTACGTGAACAGGCAGCGACAGCGGCTGGCCCTGCTGATGACGGTTTACGTTGAGCTTGATGTAGGTCGCCAGCAGGCTTTGCGCGGCATCCCAGCGGGAGAAGTCGTTACGCGCGTGACGCATCAGGAACGTCAGCTGCTGATCGCTCCACTTGTACTCCAGCTTCACCGGCGCGGAGAACTCACACAGCAGCGCAGGCACCGGCTGGAAGTAGACGTTATCGAAGATAAAGGTCTGTTCGGCCTGGGTCACGTTCAGCACGTGGTGTACCGGGTGGCCGCCCTTCTGCAGCGGGATGACTTTGCCTTCGTTATCGTACAGCTCAATGCTGAACGGAATATGCAGCGGATATTTCTCTTCCTGCTCCGCCGTCGGCGGCGTGCGCTGGCTGATGGTCAGGGTATACTGCTCGGTTTCCGGATTGTAATCGTCTTTGACGGTGACAACTGGCGTCCCGGCCTGGCTGTACCAGCGGCGGAAGTGAGAGAGATCGACATTAGAGGCATCCTCCATCGCCTGCACAAAATCGTCGCAGGTGGCCGCGCTGCCGTCATGACGCTCGAAGTACAGCTGCATCCCTTTCTGGAAGTTCTCCTCGCCCAGAAGGGTGTGGATCATGCGGATAATTTCAGCGCCCTTCTCGTACACCGTCAGAGTGTAGAAGTTGTTCATTTCGATAACTTTATCCGGGCGGATCGGGTGTGCCATTGGGCTGGCATCTTCCGCAAACTGCAGGCCGCGCATGGTACGCACGTTGTTGATGCGGTTCACCGCACGTGAACCCAGATCGGAGCTGAACTCCTGATCGCGGAAGACGGTCAGGCCCTCTTTCAGGCTCAGCTGGAACCAGTCGCGGCAGGTGACGCGGTTACCGGTCCAGTTGTGGAAATATTCATGGCCGATAACGCGTTCAATATCGAGGTAGTCTTTATCCGTTGCGGTATCGGTACGCGCCAGCACGTATTTAGAGTTGAAGACGTTAAGGCCTTTGTTCTCCATTGCGCCCATGTTGAAGAAATCGACGGCGACGATCATATAGATGTCGAGATCATATTCGAGGCCGAAGCGCTCCTCGTCCCACTTCATGGAGTTGATGAGAGAGGTCATCGCCCACGGCGCGCGGTCAAGGTTGCCGCGGTCAACGAACAGCTCCAGCGCCACCTCGCGACCAGAGCGCGTTTTGAATGTATCGCGCAGCACGTCGAAGTCCCCCGCCACCAGCGCAAACAGGTAGCACGGTTTCGGGAAGGGATCCTGCCACTGCACCCAGTGACGGCCATTCTCCAGCTCGCCTTCGCCTACGCGATTACCGTTGGAGAGCAGGAAGGGATACAGGGTTTTATCGGCGATGATTTTGGTGGTGAAGCGCGCCAGGACGTCCGGACGGTCGAGATACCAGGTTATATGGCGGAACCCTTCCGCTTCACACTGGGTACACAGCGCCACGCCCGACTGGTAAAGCCCTTCCAGCGCGGTGTTGGCGGCCGGGCTGATTTCATTCACGATGCGCAGCGTAAACTGTTCCGGCAGGTTGTCGATGACCAGCTGGTTGTTTTCTTCTTTATAGTCCGACCAGGCTTCATCATTAATATGCAGGGAGACCAGCGTCAGGTCTTCACCATCCAGACGCAGCGGCACCGCAGTTGCGCTATGGCGCGTCACCTGGCTCACCGCCGTGACAACGGTTTTTGTGGCATCCAGGTCAAAAGTCAGATCGATTTCGCTAATCAGGTAATCCGGCGCACGGTAGTCGTGGCGGTATTTGGCTTGTGGCTGTTGTGTCATAGAAAACCTTATGCATCGTTTGTCGAGTAACGTTTCAATATATTCCTGTTGCGCAAATCGCGCTATGCAGAATGTTCATCTTTTCAGGGTCAAAACCCTTTTTTGCTACATTTGTATAATATGAACTCATAGTTTTTAAAATCGATAAAGATCGTCCAGGAGCGCTTTAAACAAGGGATGAGCGAGATCGAGATAAAGCACGATTAACGAACTTTAACGAAATTCACAGACCACTTTTGCCCCATCCATGCCCCACGCATAATTCTAGTCAGCGCCAGACCACATCAGCCCTGTAGGGCAAATCGATAACAAACACGCCAGCAGTATGTTCCCCAAAATTTAAAAACAGGTCGTTCATGCCTTGACAGACAAAACCGCCAAAGCAAAAATACTGTATATTCAAACAGTGATTGGCGGAGCACTTATGTTCGTAGAACTGGTTTATGATAAGCGTAATGTTGAGGGGCTCGAAGGGGCCAGAGAAATCATTCTGGCCGAGCTGACGAAGCGGGTGCACCAGATTTTCCCTGATGCCGAAGTGAAGGTGAAGCCGATGCAGGCAAACGGCCTTAATAGCGATGCCAGCAAAAGCGATCGGGAAAAGCTGAACCGCATGCTGGAGGAAATGTTTGAAGAGGCCGATATGTGGCTAGTGGAAGAATAATGCGCATGGACAACATGATCATCTCGGGAGCGCGTATCTACTTCCCGCCCGACAACCAGCTGCCAAAAGCATCCGACGACATGCTAACTTTTGCTGTTGTCCGGGATGCTGACACTATCCCGGATTATTTATTATTTATCCACAAAAGCGGTAAGTGGGAGCTTGCCTCCCCTCGTTTTTTCAAAGAAGCCGCGTTTGCGATAACCGCTGCCACCAAAATTGCAAGCAGTCGTTTCCCAAACGTTGCCTGCTGATCATCTGCTGGTAGAATGCGCGCTGGCTGGTAACCATTCAATACTCGCACTATCGGAAGATCACCAGCCAGCCGCCGCACGTTCTTGCATACGACGGTGCGGCGGCTTCCTGTCTTACATCGCAGCTGATAAAATACTCAGATGGAAAAAAAGTTAAGCCTCACTGGAGGCTATTTTATTAAAAAAAATCTACAAGGTACTTTGATGCGTTACCGTTCGGATATTGATGGATTGAGAGCTGTAGCAGTTCTTTTTGTGTTGTTGTTCCATGGAGGATTGTCCATCTTTCCTTCCGGATTTATTGGCGTAGATATATTTTTTGTTATTTCAGGTTTTTTAATAACATCCATAATCAGCACATCTTTAAAAAGCCAGTCGTTTTCGCTGTCTGATTTTTATGTTCGCCGTTTGTGGAGGCTACAACCTGCGTTAATTAGCGTTGTGATTTTCACTTTAGTACTGGCAACAATATTCTACTTACCATCTGATTTTATTGATTATATCAGAAGTGCAAAATACACTACATTATTTACTTCAAATCAGTATTTTTCGAGATCCACTACTGGATATGCAGCACCAGACACTGCAAGTCTATTATTACTACATACCTGGTCGCTATCCATAGAATGGCAATGGTATCTCTTGTTACCAGCGGGACTATTACTTCTCAATCGCTATTTATCAGATAAGTCATTAAAAATAGTAACAACTGCCATTACTATAGGTATGCTGGGATTATCAATTTATCTTTCTGATAAATATCCAAACAAAAGTTATTATTTCTTAACCTCTCGTATTTTTGAGTTTATGGCAGGGAGCTGTCTTGTTGTATTTAATTATGAAAAATTAAAATTAAAGCAAAGCACCGCTTCAGTGTTGGGCGTTCTGTCTTTACTTGCAATAATATATTGCGCAACCAGAGCAAACATCGTACTTGGGTATCCAGATTATCACGCAGTGATAGTTAGCATAGCTAGCGCATTACTAATTTTAGTAGGAACCTCGAATAGTGGCATCGCATCACGTACATTATCTTTTCCCCCATTAGTTTTTATAGGCACAATCTCTTACTCCCTATATCTTTGGCACTGGCCGATCTTCGCCACAGGCAGATATTTAGGCCTAACAGAAAACATTATCTTTAAGCTTTCCTGTTTCGTATTAACTTTCATTGTTTCATATCTCACCTATATATTCATTGAAAAGCCATGCAGAAAGATTAGGTTGTCATTAAGCAAATCATTCTCACTACTGGTGTTAATTCCGGGAGTGTTTTTCTTGATTTTATACCCTGTCAGTTCAAAATATAATGGCTTTAGCTTCCGATTTGGTTCTGAGTATGCCAGAATTGAATCCACCTTACAAAAATATTCTTCGCCTTACAGAGAGTCATGCCTTAACGGAAATACTGATGCCACCGATAAGAATTGCATTATAGGGGATAAAAAATCTGAAAAACGTGCATTGTTAATTGGTGATTCTAATTCTAACCATTTTTGGAGTTTCATTGATGTACTTGCCAAAAATGCTCATATGTCCGTTGCTGTTCAGGGTACATCTTCATGCCTAACACTGCCTGGTATCTACCAGTTTGACTGGTGGTATTTCAAAAATACAACTTATGATGAATGTCACGAAAATACTAAAAAGTATTACAAAAACATCAAAAGAGGAAATTTTGATTACGTGATAATCGGTGAGGTATGGAACAACTACGCAGGCGACAATGTCATAAATAATGTTGGCGACAAGCGCTCAACTGACTTATCAAGAGAAAGAATTGAAATTGCCATGAGAGAGGCTCTAAATATCATAGTTAGTTCAGGGGCGAAGCCCGTCATAATAAAAACAATATACTCGATGCCACAACATTACATGACATGCTTTTACCAGCATATAAAGCTAAGAAATGAATTAGTCACTAACTCATGCTCATCAAATAATTTCCACGGTGATGAAAAGCAGTGGTTTAGTCAACTTTTCATAAAAATGAAAAAAGAGTATCCAACATTAATTATCATCGATCCAAAAGATGTGCAGTGCGAAGGTGAATTTTGCAAGACCGACATCGATGGAATTCCTGTGTATCGTGATGTTGGTCACTTAACAGATTACGCCTCATCCGTTTTTGGTCAAAAATACCTTCGCACTTTTGGGAATCCGTTTACCGGAAATTAACACATGAATTAGCCGGAATTTCTACGGGAATTCCGGCCACTCTATGGACTCATAACTATCTTCATCTGTTACGTTAGACAGATCCATTGCTTTAAGCGCTTTAATATAAGCCATCCATTTAGCCTTATCATCGTCACTTATGACGTCAAGCTGCAGCTCCGTTCGCCAATCTGCAACGGTTTCGTTCGCAGCAGTCAGTAATTCCTGCCGTTTTGATTCTGCCATTTCCTGCATGCCTTTCTTAAGTGCATCAATATCCTGCCCCCATTCACTTCCATTCCATTTCGGATAATCCACGGCAGGGGAAACTGAGGTAGTGTTATCAGGCAATGGTCCCAGCTCTGAGATATAAATAGCTTCCGCCGTACTGGTGTTGTAGACAGTCTGGTCCCTATGATCTTCAATGATAATCCATTCCCCTTTGCACCGGCTCAACTAAAGATTAGCGCTGTCACCAGTTACTCAGGTTTGGGCGGCCACTCCTCCCCAGGCTGCACCCTACTCACCAGCACGCTGTATTTTTCCCATGCTTCGAGGCTGGCGGTTTCTTCCTCTGTAGCCATTCCATGCTTGACCGCCAGTGTCAGAGGGAAGATGATTTCAGCGGCCTCTTTGAGCAAAGTGCGGATTTTTGCACCCGTCTCAGACACCGGGTCAATCTCTGGTGTTACGAGCTCTGGCATTCCGTCATCGCCCGGAACAATTTCCTGGCCGTTCTCCTGTCCTGCCATCAGTGCCTGATAATCTTCGGGGCTGATTTCTACAGCATCGGCAGGCCAACCATTTATGCTGCTCTCGTACTGCTCTTTCATTGACAGGGGATAAAATCCCCCGGTTGTCGGGCTGTAAAAATAACGCTCTTCCATAATCCGTCCTTATTTACCAAATGCGACCCAGAAGGCCGTTTTTTCAGGGTCGCCATTTGAGCCATAAGCAAATCCGGTATTGTTATGCGACAGCGCCCTGATGTTGTCTCTAGACCCATCAAGATTATCTACATACATATTGAGTGTAAGGTGCACCCCCATGCAGAAATTTGGAAATGCTTTAGGGAAAGTAACTGAGGTGGAATACCCCGTCCGGTTCACTATCCCCATCTGCATAATCAGGCCCGTTGATGCGTCCTGCCACCACCCGCCGCCAGCTGCGAGTGACGCTGTGTTTTTTTGCCCATAGCGGGCATCAAAGTTGGTATAATCAGTGAGCCCAAGTCGGCCCATCGTGATATACCCTGATGCCAGATTCACTGTAAACGGA